>NZ_JACONW010000240.1 GCF_014357575.1 Pseudomonas folii
TGAGCTCCTACAAGTCCATATTTGTTAAGGCGAGATGCCATTCCCACCTGAACGGCGTCCGGGCCAATACTTAGTGGCTGCATCCATGATAATAAAGTCTCATTTAAAAAATTTATTCACATGCAATATTTTTATAATAACCTTAGGCCAAAATAGAATTTCACAGCTCGCTTCTATAGCCATATGTTGCAGGCACGGATTCAGGTTTCGGAATGATCCATCCCCGACACCTCCCCCCTCATACGGTATGACTACAAGAAGGAGCTGTTCATGAGCATCGAATTCATCGGCTACATCGCCACTCAGCCTGGCTCGGAAATCCACCCGCGCAGCGGCCCGACCATACAGCCCGAGTACGTGGCGAAAGTCGCCAAAGCCCATGAAGACGCTGGTTTTGATCGTGCGCTGGTGGCTTACCATTCCAACAGCCCGGACAGTGCCTTCGTTGCAGCTCACGCATCGAGCGTCACGACAAAACTCAAATTCCTGATCGCTCACCGCCCTGGCTTTATCTCGCCCACGGTGGCGGCGCGTCAGTTTGCGACCCTCGACGTGTTCAACGGCGGGCGCACGGCGATTCACATCATCACCGGTGGCGACGACAAGGAACTGCGCGCCGACGGCAGTCACATCGGTAAAGACGAGCGCTATGCCCGTACCGACGAATACCTGGGCATCGTGCGCCAGGAATGGACCAGCGAAAAACCGTTCGACCATAAAGGCGAGTATTACCAGTTCGAAGGCGCGCACTCGCTGGTGAAGTCCCCGCAACAGCCACACATCCCGGTGTATTTCGGCGGCTCCTCGCCTGCCGCCATCGCTGTAGCGGGCAAGCACGCGGATGTGTACGCGTTGTGGGGCGAGACTTACGAGCAGGTCCGGGCGGTCGTCAAAGAAGTTCGCGCTGAAGCGGCCAAGCATGGCCGGACCGTGCGTTTCAGTCTGTCGTTGCGACCAATCCTGGCGGAAACCGAAGAGAAAGCCTGGGCCCGTGCCGACAGCATTCTCGAACGCGCCAAAGCCATCGCCGAAAACAATGGTTTTGTACGTCGCGAACCACCGAACGAAGGCTCACGTCGCTTGCTGGCTGCCGCTGCACAGGGGTCGCGTCTGGACAAACGCCTGTGGACAGGCATCGCCGGGCTGCTGGGAGCGCAAGGCAATTCGACGTCACTGGTCGGCACGCCTGAGCAAGTCGCCGAAGCCCTGCTGGATTACTACGACCTTGGCATCACCACCTTCCTGATTCGCGGTTTCGATCCGCTGGACGACGCCATCGACTATGGCAAGAAACTCATTCCGCTGACCCGCGAACTGGTGGCCAAGCGCGAGCGGGAAGCTCAGGAAAAAGTCGCCTGATCCGCTTACAAAATCTATCGAGGGCGCGTTGCGCCCTCTTCTTCGTTTGCACACGCCTGTCTTGAGAGTGCCATGTCGAAACCGTCATTGAATATTCGCCTGCGTCGTCCCTTGCTCGCCGGCCTGGCGATTGCTGCAGTCTGGACGTTGATGCTGCCAGCTCAGGCCAGAGAAACTGTACGCATCGGCTATCAGAAGTCCTCGACCCTGATCACCGTGCTGAAAACCCAGGGCACCCTGGAAAAGGCCTTGAACGAGGCGAACATCGACGTCAGCTGGCATGAATTTCCCAGCGGTCTGCCGTTGCTGGAATCGCTGAACATCGGCAACGTCGATATCAGCGCGGATGTTGCCGATACCGTGCCGATCTTTGCCCAGGCTGCACAGGCCAGACTGACCTACTTCGCCGAAGAAACCCCGTCGCCCTCTGCTCAGGCCATCGTGGTGCCCAAGGATTCTCCCATCAAGGAGCTGTCGGATCTCAAGGGCAAGAAAGTCGCCGTGACCAAAGCTGCCGGTACTCACTATTTGTTGATCGCGGCTCTGGCCAAAGGAGGTCTGAAGTTCTCGGACATCCAGCCTGCCTACCTGACGCCTGCCGATGGCCGAGCCGCGTTCGAAAACAACAAGGTTGATGCCTGGGTGACCTGGGAACCCTTCCTGACCAGCGTGCAGCGCCAGTTGCCCACCCGCACCCTGGCGGACGGCACCGGCCTGGCCAGTTACAAGCGCTATTACCTGACGAGCACGCCGTACGCCAAGGCCCACCCCGAAGTGCTCAAACTGGTGTTCGATCAGTTGCAGAAAGCCGGTCACTGGGTCAAAGGCAACCCGAAAGAAGCCGCTGCGCTGCTCGGCCCGCTGTGGGGCAACCTTGATCCGGCCACAGTAGAAATCGCCAACAGCCACCGTACGTATGAAGTACGCCCGGTGAAAGCTGATCAGCTCGGCGAACAACAGAAAATCGCCGACGCATTCTTTGCTGCAGGCTTGCTGCCCAAAGCGGTGGATGCCAAGGATGTGGAGATCTGGAAGCCGTAACACCACCAGACCTGTAGGAGCTGCCGAAGGCTGCGATAACGGTGGGTCAGGACGGACGATTTCGCGGCCTCGCGGTGCTCGTGCGCTCCTACAGATTCTGTGGTTACTGCGGAACAGCGCAGTGCAATGGACACCGGGGCATCGATCCTACAGAAAATGCGTGGCAGCCAAAATGACTATCGTCCGTCATCACCGCGAACTGTTGCCCCAGCAACAGTCGCCCAACAGACTGTTCACCCACCGACAGCAACCCCTTACCCCGCCTCTTCCCAGCCCTTGTATTTCCACGCCCGGCCATCTGGCACAGAGCCTGCAATATTCCTTTTAAGCAGGCAGACGATTAGCCGACTGCCATTTTTGTGAATAAGAAAAACTTCCGATACCGCCTTGCCTGGAGCTGTTCCAAATGAACGCTAAAACCCTGTTTTCCTTTACTCGCGTAAAGCTGCTGATCGGCGCCGGTGTGTTGGCTCTGGGCTTGAACCCGCTGGCCTTTGCGGCAGAAACCGCTCCGGCCGAGGTGAAGCTGGATTACGCCTATTACTCGCCGGTGAGCCTGGTGCTCAAACATTTCGGCTGGCTGGAAAAAGCCCTGCCCGACAGCAAGGTGGGCTGGGTGTTAAGCCAGGGCAGCAACCGCTCGCTGGAATACCTGAACAGCGGCGGCGTCGACTTCGCGTCCTCGGCCAGCCTGGCAGCCGTGCTCAGTCGCGCCAACGGTAGCCCGATCAAGTCGGTGTATGTCTACAGCCGCGCCGAATGGACCGCGTTGCTGGTGCGCAAGGATTCGCCGTACAAGACCATCGCCGATCTTAAAGGCAAGAAAATCGCCGCCACCAAGGGCACTGATCCTTACCTGTTCACCTTGCGCGCCCTGCAACAGGCGGGTCTGAAAAAGGACGACGTGGAGTTGGTGCACTTGCAGCATCCGGATGGCCGCACCGCGCTGGAAAAAGGTGATGTCGACGCGTGGGCCGGTCTTGATCCACACATGGCTGCCAGCGAAGTCCAGGCCGGTTCGCGCCTGCTGTACCGCAACAAGGACTTCAACAGCTATGGCGTGCTGAGCGTTACCGAGAAGTTTGCCAAGGAACACCCACAGACCATCGAAACCGTGCTGAGCGCTTACGAAAAAGCCCGCGAATGGTCGGTCAAGCACCCGGAAGAACTGGCTGAACTGCTGGCCAAGGAATCCGGTTTGCCGCTGGACGTTGCCAAGCTGCAACTGACCCGCACCGACCTGAGCACCCCGCAATTGAGTGGCAAGGATGTCGCGTCTTCCAAAGGCGCAGCGCCGATTCTGGTCTCTGAAGAACTGGTTCGTCGTGGTGTGAACGTTGATCAGGTTATTGATCAACTGATCGATCCTGCCTTCAGCAAGACCTTGACTGCGAGTAAGTAAACCCGGAGCTGCTTCATTCCCCTTGTGGGAGCCGGGCTTGCCCGGCTCCCACAAAGATCTCCATGATTCAAATAGCTATGCGCTGCCTGATGAGATAACCCATGAACAGCAAAAGCAAAGACCTGCCAGCGCCGCTCGCGCTGCCCATCCCGTCACCCGGCGCTGCATGGAAGCGACGCGGCAAGGGCCTGGTGCTGCCGCTACTGATCATCGTTTTTCTGGAGATCATCGTGCGCATCGGCTGGCTGCCGTCGTATCAGATGCCCGCGCCCAGCGAGATCGCTCTGACCCTTGGCGATCTTGCTAACGGGCCGTTGTGGAAGCACATCAGCGCCAGCCTGTTGCGGGTGTTGATCGGGTTCGCCATCGGCACCAGCCTCGCATTGATTTTCGCTGCCTGGGTCGGCCTGAGCCGTGAGGCCGAAGCCTACCTGGAACCGACGTTCGCGGGCCTGCGCTCAATCCCCAGCCTGGCCTGGGTGCCGCTGCTACTGTTGTGGCTGGGCATCGACGAGACCTCGAAAATTGTCCTGATCGCGATCGGCGCGTTCTTCCCGGTGTACCTCAACGGCGTGGCGGCGATTCGTAATATCGACCGCAAACTGGTGGAAGTCGGCCAGATGTATGGCTTCAGCCGGGGTCGGCTGACGCGACGCATTCTTTTGCCTGCCGCCCTGCCCGGCCTGTTTACCGGCTTGCGCAGCGGCATGAGCCTGGCGTGGATGTTTCTCGTGGCAGCGGAATTGATCGCCGCCACCAAAGGTCTGGGCTATTTGCTCAGTGACGGACGCGAAACCTCGCGGCCTGACATCGTGCTGGCAGCCATCATCGTCCTGGCGGTGCTCGGCAAAATCAGTGACGGCGTTTTGGCCGGTCTGGAAAAACGCTTTCTGGCCTGGCGCGACACGTTCAGTGGCCAGGGCACAGGAGAGTAGAGATGAGCGAAGTCCTGTTGGATGCTCTGCTGGATATGAAGGTCGAACGCAAGTCGTTCGGCAGTACCACCGTGCTGCGCAACGTACATGTGAGATTGCACGAGCGGGAAGTCATCAGCCTGCTGGGCCCGAGCGGTTGCGGCAAAAGCACGTTGCTGCGGATCGTCGCCGGGCTGGAAAAAGACTATCAGGGCGAGTTGCACCGTACCGCTGATGAAATAGCGTTCGTGTTTCAGGAGCCGCGCCTGATGCCGTGGCTGACGGTGGAACAGAACATCGGTTTCAGCGACAACAAGCAGTACGACAAGGCCTGGGTCACCCAGTTGATCGAAGAAGTCGGTTTGACGGGATTTGCCGACGCGCTGCCCAAATCGCTGTCCGGTGGCATGGCGCAACGCGTGGCCATTGCCCGCGGGCTGTACTCGCACCCCAAGGTCTTGCTGCTGGACGAACCCTTCAGCGCGGTGGACGCCTTCACCCGCATGAAGCTGCAAGACCTGCTGCTACAGCTCGCCCAGCGACACGCCATCGCCTTGTTGCTGGTGACCCATGACGTGGATGAAGCGCTGTACCTGAGTGATCGGGTGCTGGTGATGGGCAACCGGCCGAGCAATATCCGTCAGGAGCTGGCCGTGGAGCTGGCGCACCCGAGGGATCGGCGGGATGCCATGTTGGCGAGTCTTAAAGCGCTATCGTTAACCGAGCTGCAGCAGGCGCATGTGATTTGATGAATGGGGGTGT
>NZ_JACONW010000241.1 GCF_014357575.1 Pseudomonas folii
TACGTGGCTAATTAATGATGCTCACGCGTCGCGCGGAATTTCACATCGGCCCAGCGCTCTTCCATCAAGGCCAGGTTAACCCGTGTTGGCGCGAGGTAGGTAAGGTGACCACCGCCGTCCAGGGCCAGGTTTTCCACGGCTTTGACTTCAAACTCTTCGAGCTTCTTTTTGTCCGCGCAGTCGATCCAGCGTGCTGAATACACAGTGATGGGCTCGTAAGCGCATTCCACTTTGTATTCTTCCTTCAGGCGGCTTGCGACCACATCGAACTGCAGCACACCCACGGCGCCGAGGATGATGTCGTTGCTTCGCAGCGGGAAGAACACCTGCGTGGCACCTTCCTCTGCGAGTTGCTGCAAGCCCTGACGCAGTTGCTTGGACTTGAGCGGATCTTTCAGACGCACGCGACGGAACAGTTCCGGGGCGAAGTGCGGGATACCGGTAAAGCCCAGGCTTTCGCCTTCAGTGAAGGTGTCGCCAATCTGGATCGTGCCGTGGTTGTGCAAACCAATGATGTCGCCCGCGTAAGCCTCTTCGAGCATTTCACGCTCGGATGAGAAGAACGTCAGCGCGTCACCGATCCGCACATCTTTGCCCAGGCGGACATGGCGCATTTTCATGCCCTTGTCGTAGCGGCCCGAACAGATACGCATGAACGCGATACGGTCCCGGTGTTTCGGGTCCATGTTCGCTTGAATCTTGAACACGAAACCGCTGAATTTCTCTTCCACGGGCTCGACGGTACGCTCGTTGGCAACACGGGCCAAAGGCTTCGGTGCCCAGTTCACGACAGCGTCGAGTACATGATCGACCCCGAAGTTACCCAGTGCAGTACCGAAGAACACCGGCGTCAGTTGGCCGTTGATGAACTCTTCCTGATTGAACTCGTGGCAGGCACCCTGCACCAGCTCCAGCTGTTCAACAAAACGGTCGTACTCGTCGCCCAGGTGAGCGCGGGCTTCGTCCGAATCCAGCTTCTCGATGATGCGAATGTCAGTGCGCTCGTGGCCGTGACCGGCGGTGTAAACAATGATGTAGTCGTCAGCCAGATGATAAACACCCTTGAAGTCGCGGTAGCAGCCAATCGGCCAGGTGATCGGCGCAGCCTTGATCTTCAAGACAGCTTCGATCTCGTCCAGCAACTCGATCGGGTCGCGAATGTCGCGGTCGAGCTTGTTGATGAAGCTGACAATCGGCGTGTCACGCAGACGGCAGACGTCCATCAGGGCGATGGTCCGTGGCTCAACCCCTTTACCGCCATCGAGCACCATCAGCGCCGAGTCGACGGCGGTCAGGGTGCGATAGGTATCTTCGGAGAAGTCTTCGTGGCCCGGGGTGTCGAGCAGGTTGATCATGTGCTCGCGATAAGGGAACTGCATGACCGAAGTGGTGATGGAGATGCCGCGTTGCTTCTCCATTTCCATCCAGTCGGATGTCGCGTGACGATCTGATTTACGAGATTTCACCGTGCCGGCGACGGAAATGGCCTTGCCCATCAACAGCAGTTTTTCTGTGATGGTGGTTTTACCCGCATCCGGGTGGGAAATAATGGCGAAAGTGCGGCGTTTCGCGACTTCGGCGGCCTGTTGGGTCATGGGAAATCGCCTGGCAGGTGAGTCAAAAAAGGGCGCAGATTATAGCCTGATTCGGGACAAGAACCGAACCGTTCAGTCGATGCGCAATGGCTAAATAGCATCTTTCATGGGAACCTTTCAGATCGTGGAGACGTCCATTCCCCCGTCAAGGCCAGTAAAACGGCCAACTTCAGGGGCTGATTCATCAGCATGTTGGCTTGACGAAGCTGCGCTAATGGCTTGTGTTTTCGCCGAGGGCAACCTCAATGGCGACCCACCCGCTGCTCTTCGCGAACGTTATTCCTGGTCACCCGCAAGGGTCGGTCACGGCAACGCGTTCGCCGACTGAAATAAGGAGTCCGCCTGTGGCTAATCGCTATGGCAAGGGGCTGATTGGAGGTGCGGTTGTGATCGCACTCCTGGCCCTGCTGATCCACTGGATCGGCATCAGTACTATCAAGCAATACCAGGATGACCTGCTGTTCTATCTGCAAGCTCACCTGATTCTGGTTCTGGTTTCAATGTTGGCGGCCCTTGTGGTCGGGATCCCGGCGGGCATAGCCCTTAGCCGACCAAGCATGGTTGGCCGCGCCGAACGCTTCATGCAGATCTTCAACATTGGTAACACCGTTCCTCCTCTCGCCGTTCTGGCCATTGCCCTCGGGATTCTCGGTATTGGTAGTGGGCCTGCGATCTTCGCACTGTTCCTCGCCTCGCTGTTGCCCATTGTGCGCAACACCTATGAAGGCCTCAAAAACGTTCAGGGTTCACTCAAGGAAGCTGCAGTCGGCATTGGCATGACGCCGCGTCAGGTCCTGTGGCGGGTCGAATTGCCCAACGCCGTGCCGATTATCGTCGGTGGTGTGCGTGTGGCGCTGGCGATCAACGTCGGTACCGCGCCTCTGGCATTCCTGATCGGTGCCAACAGCCTTGGCAGCCTGATCTTCCCGGGCATCGCCTTGAACAATCAGCCGCAACTGGTGCTGGGCGCAGCGTGTACCGCTCTGCTGGCGTTGCTGCTTGATGGTCTGGTGACACTCGCCAGTCGTACCTGGCTGGAACGTGGCCTGACTCGCTGAGCGAAAGGAATTCCGATGAAAAAATTATGCTTGTTTCTAGGCTTTGCCGTGCTTTTCCCGGCTTTTGCCCAAGCGGCTGAAAAACCGCTGCTACGCGTTGGCGCTCGTGTTTTCACAGAGCAAACCATGCTGGCTGAACTCACTGCGCAATACCTGCGTACCAAAAACTACGACGTGCAAATCACCGGTGGCCTTGGCAGTAACCTGGCCCGTAGCGCCCAGGAAAGCGGTCAGTTGGACCTGCTGTGGGAATACACCGGCGTTTCGCTGGTTGCCTATAACCACATCGATGAAAAGCTCGACAGCGCGCAAACCTACGCACGGGTGAAAGAAGTCGATGCGAAGAAAGGCCTGGTCTGGCTTTCCCCGTCGAAATTCAACAACACCTATGCCCTGGCATTGCCGCAGAAAATCGCGGACAAATATCCGCAGGTCAACACCATGACCGACCTGACCAAAGTCCTCAAAGACGAAGCCAAAGAGGGTCATGTCGTAGCGCTGGACACCGAGTTTGCCAACCGTTCCGACGGCCTGATCGGCATGGTCAAGCATTACGACATGAATCTCGGTCGTGAGAACACTCGGCAGATGGACGCCGGACTGGTCTATACCGCGCTGCGTAACGGTCAGGTGTTTGCCGGTCTCGTTTACACCACCGACGGTCGCTTGAACGCCTTCAAGCTCAAAGTGCTGGAAGACGACAAGCATTACTTCCCGGACTACACCGCTGCCCCTGTGATCCGTCAGGAGTATCTGGACAAGCATCCGGAAATCGCCACGTTGCTCAAGCCGCTGGCTGATCTGCTGGACAACCAGACCATGATCGAGCTCAACGCCCGCATCGACGTTGGTCACGAAAGCCCATCCAAAGTCGCCGCAGAATTCCTGCAGCAGCACCCACTTAACTAAGGAAGGAGACGATATGAGTATTTTTAGCGCCTTCTCCCATCTGGACTGGGCACAGGTCATTCAACTGACCTGGCAGCACATCACGTTGGTCGGCATTGCTGTGACACTGGCGATTCTGGTCGGCGTACCACTCGGCGTATTGATGACCCGCTTCCCGGCGCTCGCTGGACCGCTGCAAGCCAGCGCCACGGTGCTGCTGACAGTGCCGTCGATTGCCCTGTTCGGCCTGCTGCTGCCGTTCTATTCCAAATTCGGCCAGGGTCTTGGCCCGATGCCAGCGATCACTGCGGTGTTCCTGTACTCGTTGCTGCCGATCATGCGTAACACCTACCTGGCGCTGACCGGTGTCGAACCGGGTATTCGCGAAGCCGCCAAAGGCATTGGCATGACCTTCGGCCAGCGTCTGCGCATGGTTGAACTGCCTATCGCCGTACCGGTGATTCTGGCTGGCGTGCGTACGGCCGTGGTGATGAACATCGGCGTCATGACCATCGCCGCCACCATTGGTGCTGGCGGTCTGGGTGTACTTATTCTTGCTTCAATCAGCCGAAGCGACATGTCGATGCTGATCGTCGGCGCGGTTCTGGTGAGTATTCTGGCCATCATCGCTGACCTTCTTCTGCAATGGCTGCAACGTGCGCTGACTCCAAAAGGATTACTGAAATGATCGAACTTCAAAACCTCACCAAGACTTTCCAAAGCAACGGCAAAGAAGTGAAGGCTGTCGATTCGGTCAGCCTCACCGTCAACGAAGGCGAGATCTGCGTCTTCCTCGGTCCATCGGGTTGCGGCAAGTCCACCACCCTGAAAATGATCAATCGCCTGATCATGCCGACCTCCGGCAAAGTGCTGATCAACGGCGAAGACACCACTGATCTGGACGAAGTGACCCTGCGTCGCAACATCGGTTATGTGATTCAGCAGATCGGCCTGTTCCCGAACATGACCATCGAAGAAAACATCGTGGTCGTGCCAAAACTGTTGGGCTGGGACGCCAAGCGTTGCCACGACCGTGCTCGCGAACTGATGAGCATGATCAAGCTTGAGCCCAAGCAGTATCTGCATCGCTACCCGCGTGAACTGTCCGGTGGTCAGCAACAGCGTATCGGCGTCATCCGCGCTTTGGCCGCTGATGCACCTTTGCTGTTGATGGACGAACCGTTCGGTGCGGTCGACCCGATCAACCGCGAGATGATCCAGAACGAATTCTTCGAGATGCAGCGTGCGCTGAACAAGACCGTGATCATGGTCAGCCACGACATTGACGAAGCCATCAAGCTGGGCGACAAGATCGCGATCTTCCGTGCAGGCAAACTGCTGCAGATCGATCACCCGGACACCTTGCTGGCTCATCCGGCTGACGAGTTTGTGTCCAGCTTCGTCGGTCAGGACAGCACGCTCAAGCGTTTGCTGTTGGTCAAAGCCGAAGACGCGGCCGACAACGCGCCATCCGTCAGCCCGGAAACACCCGTGGCCGATGCCCTGGAAGTGATGGACGAAAACGACCGTCGCTACATCGTCGTGACAGATGCCGAGAACAAGGCCATGGGTTATGTGCGTCGTCGCGACCTGCATCGCCAGACCGGTGACTGCCTGCAGTTCCTGCGTCCCTTCAACGCCACAGCGGCCTACGACGAACACTTGCGCATCTTGCTGTCGCGCATGTACGAGTTCAACCGCTCATGGCTGCCAGTGCTGGATGCCGAGAACGTGTTCCTGGGTGAAGTGACTCAGGAATCCATTGCCGAGTACCTGAGCTCGGGTCGTTCACGTGGTGGCAAGACGAGTATTGTTTCGCCGGCTGACATCGTGGCTGAAGCACAGGCCTGATCGCAGGTTGAACTGCCCCCCAAAAGTTGGACACCTAATCCAGACTTTGGGGTGCAGTGCACGACGTGGGACCGGCTTTAGCCG
>NZ_JACONW010000242.1 GCF_014357575.1 Pseudomonas folii
TTTCCCGGCTAAAGCCGGTCCCACGTCGTCACATCATTTTGCGCGTAAATCTGGGTATCCCCGCTAAGACCGCCATCTTTCCAGTCGCTTAAACCCGCTTGGGCAATACCACGGTAAACGTCGTCCCGTCACCTACGTTGGACGTCACCGTGATACTGCCGCCGTGGGCATTGACCACTTCCTTGACGATGAACAGTCCCAGGCCCAGGCTGGTTGACCGACCGCTGGGCGTGGAGCCTTCGCTGATGGCGCGTACCAATGGATCAAAGATGCTGCTGAGGGCGTCTTCGGAAATCGGGTCGCCCAGGTTGTGCACGATCAACTGCACATGATCCTGCTCACCGCTGACTTTGACGCTGACCTCTTCCTTGCCCGTGCCATGTTGCAGCGCGTTGCCGATCAGGTTCTGCAGCAACTGGTCGATACGTCCGCGGTCCCAGTGACCGACGGTGTCGCCTTCCACTTCCAGATTCGGGTGTGAGTCGGGGCGACCCGCACAGGCTTCGTCGACGGCCTCACGGCAGGCGCTCCCCATGTCCATGCTATGGCGTTCAACTGGCAGGCTGGCGCCAAGGCGACTGCGCACGAATTCCAATAGATCGCTGACCATCGCGCCCATGTGCCGGGTGCTGCTTTTGATCCGTGACACATAGCCCTGGGATTTGGCATCCAGATCCTGCCTGTGCGCCAGCAGGTCGGCGGACATGCTCACTGCTTGCAGAGGCGCGCGCAAGTCATGGCCCAGAATGGCAAGGAAGATGTCTCGCGAACGTGCGACCTGATCGGCATACGCCGCCGTGGATTCGGCCAGCGCTTCATCAATGGCTTCGTTGAAGCGAATCATGTCAGTGAAATACGCCAGGTCCGGGGTTTTCAAACTCTCGACCCACAGTCGAATGACACTGGCGCGCAGATGACGAAACTCCGAGGTCATCTGCACCAGATCGAAGCCAACCATATGGCGCAGTTCGCCGTGGCTGGCAGCGGCCTGGTCCAGGCTCGGGGTCTTTTGCAGGTCCGCCCCCTTGGACTTGGCGGCTTGCTCGCTTTTGGTCTGCGAGGTGTTCATGTCTCGTGCGGCAGCCAGCAGAATCGCCTTGGCGTGATCGCGAAGCTCCACGCTATTCATGGCGTCGGCGGCAGGCTTGATGGTTTTGGCGAAGTTTTCCCACTCGTCGACAATACGATCCACATGGGTAACGATGAAGTCCGAGAGGCGCATGGCCGGTTACCTTGCTGCGGGAGCTGTAATGAGGATGGCGCATCTTACAGCCTTTACCCTTCAGGTATCGAGACAACGACCGGAGACCGCTGTCATTTCCGGCAACAGACGCAGGCAACGACTAGGCTTGATCGATACCAAGGACTAGCTGGCAGGAGCGCCGTCATGATCACCACCCCTTTCACGACGTTTGTCGAAGAACAGATCAAACTGGCTGAACAAAAGCTCCATACTGGCAAGAGTCCCAGACTAGACGATGTGACTTACGGAAAGCTGGGTTTTTACCTCGCGCTGCGGCGGGTACTTGAGGGGACCAGTACGTCTGAGGACCTGGGGCTGATCGAGGCGGTCAATGACACGCTGCAAGCCTTGAGGCTGCTCGACGGCGACGAGACGTTTCTGTCCGGCATCAAGCAGGAAATTGCCGGGAAACAACGAAGGCAGCCATAGCTGCCTTCGTTTGCAAACATCAACGTCAATCAGAACAGAAAGTACCGCTGCGCCATGGGCAGCACATCTGCGGGCTCGCACCACAACAACACGCCATCGGCTTTGACTTGATAGGTCTGTGGGTCAACGTCGATTTTCGGCAGGTAGTCGTTGTGGATCAGGTCTTTCTTCTGCACGGACCGGCAGCCTTTGACGACGCTGATCACCTTTTTCAGCCCCAGTGATTCCGGTACACCGGCATCGAACGCCGCCTGGCTGATGAAGGTCAGGCTGGTGGCGTGCAACGAACTGCCGTAGCTGGCGAACATCGGGCGATAGTGCACAGGCTGAGGTGTTGGAATCGACGCGTTGGCGTCACCCATCAGGCTTGCGGCAATCGCTCCGCCTTTGAGAATCAGGGTCGGTTTGACGCCGAAAAAAGCAGGGCGCCACAGCACCAGATCGGCCCATTTACCCACTTCCACCGAGCCGACTTCATGGCTGATGCCGTGGGTGATTGCCGGGTTGATGGTGTATTTGGCGATGTAGCGTTTGGCGCGGAAGTTATCGTTGCCTTCACCATCGCCGGGCAATGGTCCGCGTTGGCGCTTCATTTTGTCGGCGGTTTGCCAGGTGCGCATGATCACTTCGCCGACCCGGCCCATGGCCTGGCTGTCGGAGCTGAGCATCGAGAAAGCACCCAGGTCGTGCAGGATGTCTTCGGCAGCAATGGTTTCCCGGCGGATGCGGCTTTCGGCGAAGGCCACGTCTTCGGCGATGCTTGGGTCCAGGTGATGGCAGACCATCAGCATGTCCAGGTGCTCGTCGATGGTGTTACGGGTGAACGGCCGGGTGGGGTTGGTCGAGCTGGGCAACACGTTGGGAAAGCCGCAGGCCTTGATGATGTCCGGCGCGTGACCGCCGCCCGCACCTTCGGTGTGATAGGTGTGAATGGTTCGATTCTTGAACGCCGCCAGTGTCGTTTCGACGAAGCCTGATTCGTTCAGGGTGTCGGTGTGAATCGCGACCTGCACGTCGTACTCGTCTGCGACGCTCAGGCAGTTATCAATGGCGGCGGGCGTGGTGCCCCAGTCTTCGTGCAGCTTCAGGCCAATGGCACCGGCTTTGACTTGCTCAACCAGCGGGCCGGGCAGGCTGACGTTGCCTTTGCCGGTAAAGCCAATGTTCATCGGGAACGAGTCGGCCGCCTGAAGCATGCGCGCCATGTGCCACGGGCCGGGTGTGACGGTGGTCGCGTTGGTGCCGGTTGCCGGGCCGGTGCCGCCGCCGATCATGGTGGTCACGCCACTCATCAAGGCTTCTTCAATCTGCTGCGGGCAGATGAAGTGAATATGCGTATCGACACCGCCCGCGGTGAGGATCATGCCTTCACCGGCAATGATTTCGGTGGAAGCACCGATGGCGATGGTCACGTCCGGCTGAATGTCCGGGTTGCCTGCTTTGCCGATGGCCGCGATGCGACCGTTCTTGAGGCCGACGTCGGCTTTGACGATGCCCCAATGGTCGACGATCAACGCGTTGGTGATCAGCGTGTCGACCACTTCGGCGGCCAGCAATTGGCCTTGGCCCATGCCGTCACGAATGACCTTGCCGCCACCGAATTTCACTTCTTCGCCGTACGTCGTGAAGTCTTTCTCGACCTCAATCCACAGCTCGGTGTCGGCCAACCGGACCCGGTCACCCACGGTGGGGCCGAACATGTCGGCGTAGGCTTGTCGGCTAATCTTCATCTCTCGTGCCTCGGATTCAGAGCTGCGAGCTTCAAGCTGCAAGCCTCAAGTAAAAACGGATCACAAGCGCCGCCGAATGCTGTTTCTTGCAGCTTGTGGCTTGCCGCTTGTAGCTGGATCTGGCGTTGGGGTGCAATCAAATTTAAAGATCGCCCATGACTCTTCCCGCAAACCCAAAAACTCGTCTCAAACCCGCCAGATCCACCAATTCCACATCCCTCGACTGCCCCGGCTCGAAGCGTACCGCGGTGCCGGCCGGGATGTTCAGGCGCATGCCGCGGCTGGCGGCACGGTCGAAGGTCAGGGCGTCGTTGGTTTCAAAAAAATGGAAATGCGAGCCGACCTGAATCGGCCGGTCGCCGCTGTTGGCGACGTTCAGGCTGATGGTTCGACGCCCGGCATTGAGTTCGATTTCACCGGGTTGAATCTGGTATTGGCCAGGAATCATGCGGGTTGTCCCAAGGTCTTGAAGTAGATAGCGGTCGGCGCATAACGGCCGTCCGGGCTTTGGCAATAATTGGGCAGTTCGCCGACGCGGGTGTAGTCCAGCGAGCGATAGAACGCTTCGGCGGGTGAACCGGCTTCGGTGTCCAGATACAACAGCCCACGCTTGAGCTGGCGCGCCGCTTGCTCCAGTGCTTGCATCAGTTGCTGCCCCAGGCCGCGCCGTCGCGCCTCTTTAAGCACCAAAAGTTTTTGCACCTCAGCGCGGTTCAGGCCGTTGGCTTTCTGGCACAGCGCGAGCTGTGTGCTGGCCAGTACCTGTTCATCCTGAACCACTACCCACAGCAGCAGATTGCCGTTGGCAACGTCTTCCCGGAGCCCGTCGCACCAGGCGTATGCTTCTTCGAGTGTCACGTCAGCCATGAAACCCACCGAGGCGCCGTTGTTCACAGCGTCCAGCAGTAAGGTCGCCAGTCCATGGCGGTAGTGTGCAAAACTTTCATCCGTGACGCGGCGTAGCTGGGCAGGATTCATGATCGCCTCTCAGTTGGATACGGGAGCTTGTGAAGGTGGAGCCGATGCGCCGGGTGACAAATCCAGTTGCATGAAGGTCAGGTCCAGCCAGCGTCCAAATTTGGTGCCGACCTGTGGCATCTGCCCGGTCGTGATGAAGCCCAGGCGTTCATGCAGGCTGATGGAGGCGGCATTACCGCTTTCAATCGCCGCGACCATGATGTGTTTGTCGCACAGGCGAGCGCGGTCGATCAGGGCTGTCATCAGCTTTGGGCCCAGGCCTTTGCCGCGCTGGTCGGCGCGCACATAGACTGAATGCTCCACCGTGCAGCGGTAGCCTTCAAAAGGACGCCAGTCGCCAAACGACGCATAACCCGTGACCTGGTCTTCATCATCCACAGCGACCAGAATCGGATAACCCTGAGTCTGGCGCGCATCGAACCAGGCCTGACGATTGGCCAGGTCTACCGGTTGCTCGTTCCAGATCGCAGTCGTGTTGAAAAGGGCGTCCGTGTAAATCGCCAGGATGCCTGGCAGATCGGATGGCTTTGCGTCGCGAATCGAATTGCTCATGATCAGTTCCAGAGTCTTTTTCGGAATCAGGCGATTGGCTGATGCACAGTGACCAGCTTGGTGCCATCCGGGAATGTTGCTTCCACCTGAATTTCAGGGATCATTTCCGGGATGCCTTCCATGACCTGTTCACGGGTCAGCAGGGTGGTGCCGTAATGCATCAGATCCGCCACGGTCTGCCCATCCCGCGCGCCTTCAAGCAACGCCGCCGAGATGTAAGCCATGGCTTCCGGATAGTTGAGCTTCACGCCACGGGCCAGACGCCTTTCGGCAACCAGGCCAGCGGTGAAAATCAGCATCTTGTCTTTTTCGCGTGGGGTGAGATCCATGTTTAGTCCGTTGTAATTTTTTTGGTTGTTAGCAATCCCTGTG
>NZ_JACONW010000243.1 GCF_014357575.1 Pseudomonas folii
GCCCTCGCGAACAAGTTCGCTCCTACCGGATTGCGGTTCCGCGCACGTGGGTGTGGGCCAGCGGATGGACCTGCGAACGCCTTGAATGGCAGCCAATAAAGCGATGCCTGTGATCTCAAGCAGACTAATCAATGGTAGGAGCGAACTTGTTCGCGAGAGGCTTCACGCGGTGATTCAGACACACCGCCCTCGCGAACAAGTTCGCTCCTACCCGTTAGTGTGAGGGCTCAGATGAGCTCGGCTTCCGCAGATATTCAGGTAGCCAACACCTGCTTATAACCGATTGATCTAAAACTCCCCCGTTTCCCATGGGTCAGTTCATGGGTGGCTGCATTTTCTCAGCCTCCTCCCCAACGGAAAACCGGTAAGGACTTATGTGCGGATTAGCAGGTGAACTACGTTTTGACCATCAACCAGCGGATCTAGCCGCTGTTGAACGCATTACCCATGAGCTGGCGCCTCGCGGCCCGGATGCGTGGGGGTTTCACAGCCAGGGGCCGATTGCCCTTGGTCATCGTCGCCTGAAAATCATGGATCTGTCGGACGGTTCGGCGCAGCCGATGATCGACAGCCACCTTGGCTTGTCCATGGCCTTCAACGGCGCGGTGTACAACTACCCGGAACTGCGTACCGAGCTGAAAGGCCTGGGTTATCAGTTCCACTCCGATGGCGACACCGAAGTGTTACTCAAGGGCTATCACGCCTGGGGCGTCGATCTGCTGCCTAAACTCAACGGTATGTTCGCGTTCGCGATCTGGAATCGCGACAAACAAGAGCTGTTCATCGCTCGCGACCGTCTGGGCGTCAAGCCGCTGTATTTTTCTCGCACCGACAAACGTCTGCGTTTCGCCTCTACGCTGCCTGCGCTGCTCAAGGGCGGCGACATCAGCGGCATGCTCGACCCGGTGGCGCTCAATCATTACCTGAACTTCCACGCTGTGGTCCCTGCTCCGCGCACATTGCTTGCTGGTGTGGAAAAACTCGCGCCTGCCAGCTGGATGCGCATTGACGCCCATGGCAAGACCGAGCAGAAAGTCTGGTGGCGTCTGCCTTACGGCCCGCACGCTGACGAGACCAACCTCACTCTGGAAGACTGGCGTGATCGTGTGCTCGACAGCACCCGCGAAGCCGTTGCGATTCGTCAACGTGCTGCGGTGGATGTTGGCGTGCTGCTCTCCGGCGGTGTCGATTCGAGCATGCTGGTTGGATTGCTGCGTGAAGTCGGCGTCGAAAACCTGTCGACCTTTTCCATCGGTTTCCAGGATGCAGGCGGCGAACGTGGTGACGAGTTTCAATATTCGGACCTGATCGCCAAGCATTACGGCACCAACCACCATCAGTTGCGCATTCAGGAACACGAGATCATCGAGCAATTGCCTGCGGCGTTCCGCGCCATGAGCGAGCCGATGGTCAGCCATGACTGCATTGCGTTCTACCTGCTGTCCCGTGAAGTGGCCAAGCACTGCAAAGTGGTGCAAAGCGGTCAGGGTGCAGACGAGCTGTTCGCCGGTTATCACTGGTATCCGCAGGTGGATGGCGCAGCCGACCCGGTTGCTGCCTATCGCGATGCCTTTGTTGACCGTAGCTACGACGAATATGCAGCGACTGTTCAGCCCAAGTGGCTGACTGCCAATGACGCCGCTGGCGACTTCGTCCGCGAGCATTTCGCTCAGCCTGGCGCTGACGCTGCTGTGGACAAGGCGCTGCGTCTGGACAGCACCATCATGCTGGTTGATGACCCGGTCAAGCGCGTCGACAACATGACCATGGCCTGGGGCCTGGAAGCGCGTACGCCGTTCCTCGACTACCGCCTTGTTGAACTGTCGGCGCGTATTCCCGGCAAATTCAAGCTGCCCGATGGTGGCAAGCAGGTGCTGAAAGAAGCTGCGCGCCTGGTCATTCCGTCGGAAGTGATCGACCGTAAAAAAGGCTATTTCCCGGTTCCGGGCCTCAAGCACCTTGAAGGGGCAACATTGGGTTGGGTGCGCGACTTGCTGGTAGACCCAAGCCAGGATCGCGGCCTGTTCAATCCAGCCATGATCGACAAACTGTTGACCAACCCGGAAGGTCAACTGACTCCTCTGCGCGGCTCGAAGTTGTGGCAGTTGGCGGCGCTGAACCTGTGGCTCAGCGAACAAGGACTCTGATTAGATGAAACAGCATTCGACGACGTACAGCCAGCGCCTGCTGCGCGGTCAGTCGCCCTCCTATGAACGTCTTCAGGCGCGCTTTGCCGAAGACGGCAGCGACACTGAAGCCAAGCCGCTTGCCCTGCATTGCGGCTGGGGGCGATTGCTGATCGGTCATACTTATCCCGATCCGGCGGCGCTCGCCCACGAACTGCTCAACGAGAAACCCGGCGAGCGTGATATCGCGTTGTATGTGGCTGCGCCGCAGCAGGTGCTGGCTCAATCACCGCAGCAGCTGTTTCTCGATCCGTCGGATACGTTGCGCCTGTGGTTCAGCGATTACCGTCCTGCCCAGCGAGTATTTCGTGGCTTCAGGATTCGTCGCGCGCAGAACAGTGCTGACTGGCAGGCGATCAATAATCTGTACATCGCTCGCGGCATGCTGCCCATCGATCCGGAGCTGCTGACCCCGCGTCACCAGGGCGGTCCGGTGTACTGGCTGGCGGAAGACGAAACGACTAATGCGGTGATCGGCAGCGTCATGGGCCTCAATCATCACAAAGCGTTCCACGACCCGGAAAACGGCAGCAGCCTCTGGTGTCTGGCGGTTGATCCACAATGCACACGCCCTGGTGTCGGGGAAGTGTTGGTGCGTCACCTGGTTGAGCATTTCATGAGCCGTGGCCTGAGTTATCTGGACTTGTCGGTGCTGCATGACAACCATCAAGCCAAAGCGCTGTACGCCAAGCTCGGCTTCCGTAATTTGCCCACCTTCGCCATCAAGCGCAAAAACGGTATTAACGAAGTCCTGTTCCTCGGCCCAGGCCCGCAGGCGGATTTCAACCCGTATGCGCGGATCATTGTCGAAGAAGCTCATCGTCGCGGTATTGAAGTGCAAGTCGATGATGCAGAAGCGGGCTTGTTCACGCTGGCTTATGGCGGACGCAGGATTCGCTGCCGGGAATCCCTGAGCGACCTGACCAGCGCCGTCAGCATGACATTGTGTCAGGACAAGAGCCTGACCCACAAGGCCCTGAAAGCCGCAGGTTTGAAGCTGCCAGCCCAGCAACGGGCCGGTGACGAAGAAGCTGATCTGGCGTTTCTTGAGGAACACCAGCAGATCGTCGTCAAACCGCTGGATGGCGAACAAGGCCAAGGCGTTGCAGTCAACTTGCGCACTCCCGAAGAAATGCACGGCGCCATCGAACGCGCCAGGCAGTTCGACACGCGGGTGATTCTGGAAAGCTTCCACGAAGGTCTGGATCTGCGCATTGTCGTGATTGGTTTTGAAGTAGTCGCAGCAGCCATTCGCCGCCCTGCAGAAGTGGTGGGCGATGGTCGCCACACGATTGGTCAATTGATCGAAGCCCAGAGCCGTCGCCGCGCTGCTGCCACCAGTGGCGAAAGCAAGATCCCCGTGGATGAAGAAACCGAGCGCACGGTGCGCGACGCCGGTTACGAATTCAGCAGCGTACTGCCCATGGACGAACGCCTGGCCGTACGCCGGACTGCCAACCTGCACACTGGAGGCTGCCTGGAAGATGTAACGTCGATTCTGCACCCCGTACTCAGCGACGCAGCGATCCGTGCCGCTCGCGCTCTGGACATTCCGGTGGTAGGCCTGGACCTGATGGTCCCTGCCGCCGACCAGCCCGAGTACGTATTCATCGAGGCCAACGAACGCGTCGGCCTCGCCAACCATGAACCGCAACCGACGGCAGAGAAATTCGTTGACCTGCTGTTCCCGCACAGTTTGCCTGCACATAGCTGAGAGCAGCCTCAAGCCTCAAGCTGCAAGCCAAAAGCGGACCCGGTCCAGCTTGTAGCTTGCGGCTAATAACTTGCAGCTGCTCCGAAGGAGCTCAAATGACCACTGCAAAAAAAATCCCCGAGCCGGATCTGAACTACCTGCAGAAAGTCCTGTTGGAAATGCTCGCGATCCCAAGCCCTACCGGCTTCACCGACACCATCGTGCGCTATGTCGCAGAGCGTCTTGAGGAACTGGGTATCCCGTTCGAACTGACACGACGCGGGACTATTCGCGCCACGTTAAAAGGCAAGCAGAACAGCCCTGACCGCGCCGTTTCCGCGCATCTGGACACCATTGGCGCGGCCGTGCGTGAGGTCAAAGACAACGGCCGCCTGTCACTGGCGCCGATTGGCTGCTGGTCGAGCCGCTTTGCCGAGGGCAGCCGCGTCAGCGTGTTCACTGATCACGGCGTGATTCGCGGTAGCGTGCTGCCGCTGATGGCGTCCGGTCACGCGTTCAATACTGCGGTCGATGAAATGCCAATCAGTTGGGATCATGTCGAACTGCGCCTCGATGCCTACAGCACCACCAAAGCTGATTGCGAATCCCTGGGCGTTGGCATCGGTGACTTCGTGGCTTTCGACCCGTTGCCTGAGTTCACTGAAAGTGGCCATATCAGCGCCCGCCATCTGGACGATAAAGCCGGTGTCGCCGCATTGCTGGCAGCGCTCAAGGCCATCGTCGAGAGTGGCGCCGAGCCGCAGATCGATTGCCATCCGCTGTTCACGATTACCGAGGAAACCGGCACCGGCGCTGCAGGCGTACTGCCTTGGGATGTGAGTGAGTTCGTTGGCATCGATATCGCCCCGGTCGCCCCTGGCCAGCACTCCAGCGAACATGCGGTGAGCGTGGCCATGCAGGATTCCGGCGGCCCTTACGACTATCACCTGTCCCGCCACCTGCTGCGCCTGGGCAGTGAAAATGAACTGCCGGTGCGTCGCGACATGTTCCGCTACTACTTCAGCGATGCCCATTCGGCAGTCACCGCCGGCCATGATATCCGTACCGCCCTGCTCGCGTTTGGTTGCGACGCCACCCACGGTTATGAGCGCACTCACATCGACAGCCTTGCGGCACTTAGCCGTTTGCTGGGCGCCTACATGCTCAGCCCGCCAGTCTTCGCCAGCGATGCCCAACCCGCGCAATCTTCGCTGGAGCGCTTCAGCCATCAGATCGAGCACGATGCGCAGATGGAAACCGACACCCGCGTGCCGAGTGTGGACAGTCTCGTAGGGCAGAATCGGGAAGAGGTGGAGTAGCAAATACCCGGCTTGGAATTCGCCCTGTGG
>NZ_JACONW010000244.1 GCF_014357575.1 Pseudomonas folii
CTCCTACAGGAATGTGTAGCGAGCAGCGCTAAACAGTGGCCCGCAACCTTGCCAGATCGCGCAACGGCGGGGCACCGAACAGGCGGCTGTATTCGCGGCTGAATTGCGACGGGCTTTCGTAACCCACTCGGTAACCTGCAGCCGACGCGTCGAGCCCATCGGCCAGCATCAAGCGTCGTGCTTCCTGCAGCCGCAACTGCTTCTGGTATTGCAACGGACTCATCGCCGTGACGGCCTTGAAGCGATGATGCAGGGTGGAAACACTGAGATTCACCTCCCTGGCCAGCTCTTCAATGCGCAAAGGCTCAGTGAAATTGTGGTTGAGCCATCGGATCGCCTGAGTCACGCGATGAGTCTGGCAACTGGTGATGGCGATTTCGTAGAGGCGATGGCCTTGGGGGCTGCGTAACAGGCGATAGAGGATTTCGCGCTTGATCAGTGGCGCAAGCATGGCGATGTCTTTAGGGCTGTCGAGCAAACGTGACAGGCGAAGCACGGCATCCAGCAACTGGGTGTCGATCCTCTCGACATAGAGACCGCGTCCACTGGGGCGGGTAGGAACGCTCATCGGCCCGGCTTCGGCAATCAGTGCGTTGATATCTGCCGGGTCGATATCCAGTCGCAAGGCCAGATTCGGATTTTCCGGCGTCGCGTGGAGGATTCTACCGCTCAGCGGCAACGCGACAGACAGCACCAGATAGTTGAGTGGGTCGTACGTGTAGGTCTCATCGCCGAGGCGTACTTCCTTGCTACCGTGGGCGAACAGGCACAGCGCGGGCTGGACCAGGCTCGGCAGCGATTGCGCCGGGCTTTCATAACGCACCATGTGCAGCGGTGAAATTGCCGTCTGGAACGAGCCTTCGGTTGGGGCGAACCGGCGAACCAGATCAGCCAGCTCGATTCGCTGCTTCTCCAGGTCCTCGCTGAGCGGTTCTTTGAGTGGCTGGAGTTGCGGCATGGGCGAGTCCTTTAATCCTTCATTGATGTGCCCAGCTTATTTTTGTGCAAGCCAAAGCACTACCCGATTCCTGCGAGATGATTGCCTGATCCTGCCAAGGTGCGTATCCGAGGCTGCTAAACCGGATCAGGCATTGCCTGGTGCTGTGTACGAACGCCCTCGGACCATCGTTGTGCATGCGATGTGCTTTTCACAGCGCTGCAGGATCAGGCAAGAAGCCAACAGTAACTGACTAACGTTCATTGCGCTAAGCCTCTAATCTCGGTTCCTGTCGCCGCACCCCGATAATCATCCTGCAGACAAAGGAGCCATGACCATGCCTCAGTCATCACCCGTGAGCCATCTGGTTTTCGCCCGCGCCAGGACCGGTCAGAGCGAACAACTGGGCGAGCGCCTGCGCTGCCTGATCGAGCCTTCACGCACGGCCGACGGTTGCTTGAGCTTCGCGTTACAGCACTCGCTGAAAGACCCTGATCTGTGGCTGATCTCCGGCTGCTGGGCGAGTGAAGAGGCGATGAGCAGCTGGCTGACCACGCCCGAGTTGCAAGTATTCTCCGACGTCATGCAGACCTATATGGTCAGCAGCCTGGATTTCCATACTTTCGCCACACAGGCTGAAGCCGAGCAGCTGATGCAAGCGGTTTGAGCGCCGCCGGTTTAGAATCTCCCGCTTTAAGGCACAAGCAGGATCTGCACCCATGGCACGTAAAGAACTCAATGGCTTCGAAGCTGTTTCCGCGGTTGTTCCGGGCGAGGGTGGCTATAGCGCTGCCATTGCAGTAAAAGGCCTGGGGGCCGGTGGTGCGCCGGTATTCAACCGGGTACTGCCAGAGCAAAAATTCAAGACCGCCCATGAAGCCGACGTTGCAGCCAGTGCTGAGCTGAACCGCTTGATCGAAATCGATACCGAGGGCGGCCTTTCATTTCAGGCCCATTGATCAGGCTTTGGGACGGTGCATCTTGAACAGCGCTTCCGGGCCTAGCTGGAAATAATCCGCCGGGCCGCCGCCACGCAGAATCGGTTCCCCCGCTGCGGTGTCATAGATACCGTCCTTGAGCAGCGATTTAGCGATATGCACCGCCACCACCTCGCCAAGAATCAACCAGCTGGGTACGACTTCCTTGTCGGCACGCTGTAGCTGGATGATCTGGGTCACCTTGCACTCGAACGAAACAGGCGTCTCCTTCACCCGCGGCACCGCTACGATTTGCGATGCCAGCGGCGTCAGGTTCGCCAGTTCGAATTCGCTGACATCTGCAGCCACCGGCGCGCAGCTCTGATTCATGGCTTCGGCCAGCGAGCGCGTGGCCAGATTCCAGACAAACTCGCCGGTCTGCTCGATATTATTGAGGCTGTCTTTACGGCCGACGCTGCAGAAACCGATGATCGGCGGAATGTAGTTGAAGGCGTTGAAAAAGCTGTACGGCGCCAGGTTCAGCTTGCCGTCGGCATCCTGCGAAGAAATCCAGCCGATGGGGCGCGGGCCCACGATGGCGTTGAACGGATCGTGAGGCAGGCCGTGGCCGAGAGAGGGTTCGTAAGAGTAAATATCGTCTGACATGTGCTAGTCCTGTTGGCCTTGAAGGCGCATGAAAAGATGCGTCTATAGTGCCTGACAATTCGCAGCGCCCGACAGTTTCGTGTGATTCAAAAACGATTAAGCCCGGCACTAGGGCCGGGCTAAAGGGGACACGTCGAGCAATTACACCCGACGGTTTGCACCTACACGGTCTGCGCCATCAGCGGCCAGACGATTTGCACCAACATGGTCAGCGCCGTCAGAGGTCAGGCGATTAGCACCAACTCGGTCTGCACCATCTTCAGCCAGACGATTTGCACCTACATGATCAGCACCATCTGCAGCCTGACGATTAGGACCTACACGGTCAGCACCGTCTTCAGCCAAACGATCTGCGCCAATCTGGTCATTGCCAACAGCGGCCTGACGGATGCTGCCGACGTTAGTGTGTACGGAACCGCCTTCAGCAACGGTGAGCGTCGAAGTCTGCTCAATGACGTTGGTGTGGTTGTTGCCTGGCAGGCTAGGCATTTGTGGCGAAGCGAAAGCGCTCGAAGCCAGAACAGAGAAAGCAAGACCAAAAATCAGTTTGTTGGTTTTCATGATTGTTACTCCAGTAATCGAATGGGTTGTCAGTTCGGTATGGAGTGAATGCTACGCGCCTGAAATTTATTCAGAAGTGAATAGCAGTGCTAACGACCATCGTTAGAAATGATAGTAGGCCGTAAGGCGCGATTTTCGGGCTTCGCAGGTCTGCTTGCTTCAGAGTGGTGCGTTTCTCTGAAAAACTTTGTAATAAACCCTCTTGACAAATTTTAAACGTATTATTTATTGCTGTTTCAGATAGTTTATTAGCTTGTAATTGCACTGATTTCGTCAGTGTTAGTTACGAGTCGCTCTCATTAAAAAGGGCAGACACACTGAATGTGGCTGCCCTTCATCATTACCGCTGATAGATGTGTCAGTCGGTTTCAATCCGCGAGTGCTTGCGAGTGTCCTTCATGAACACATAGACCAGCAGCGAACAGGCGATACAGGCGGTGACGTACCAGTAGTAACCGGTTTCCATACCGATACTCTTGAACCACAGCGCGATGTATTCAGCGGTGCCGCCAAAGATCGAAACGGTCAGCGCGTAGGGCAAGCCAACACCCAGCGCGCGAATCTCGGTCGGGAACAGCTCGGCTTTTACTACGGCGTTGATCGAGGTATAGCCGCTGACGATGATCAGCGCCGCCATGATCAGGAAGAATGCCCCCCACCAGGACTGGATCGTGTGCAAGGTGGTCAGAATGGGCACCGTACACAATGTCCCCATCACGCCAAAGGCAATCAGAATTGGCCGACGGCCGACCTTGTCGGACAGTGCGCCCACCAGTGGTTGAATCACCATGAACAGAAACAGCGTTGCAGCCGAGATCGTGGTGGAATCACTGATGCTCATGCCGACCGTGTTCACCAGATACTTTTGCATGTAGGTGGTGTACGTATAGAAAGCCAGTGTGCCGCCCATGGTCAGGCCGACTACGGTCATCAGCTCCTTGGGGTGGCGCATCAAGGTGCGCATCAGGCTTTCTTTTGGCTTTTCCTTCTTGGCGCGGGTAAACGATTCAGTTTCTTCCATGCCACGACGCAGGAACAGCGCGACGACCGCACAGAGTGCGCCAATCACGAACGGCACGCGCCAGCCCCACGAGTACAGCTGTTCGGTTGTCAGCGTCTGTTGCAGCACGATCAATACGGCGAGCGCGATGAGCTGGCCGGAAATCAGCGTCACATACTGAAAGCTGGAGAAGAAGCCCCGGCGTTCCTTGGTTGCCATTTCACTGAGGTAGGTCGCTGAAGTGCCGTACTCGCCGCCCACTGACAGACCTTGCAACAAGCGGGCGAATACCAGAAGGATCGGAGCGCCGACACCGATGACTTCATAGCCCGGAGTCAACGCGATGATCAGAGAGCCAAAACACATCAGCAGCACCGAAGCCATCAACGCTGCCTTGCGGCCTTTGCGGTCGGCGTACAAACCCATCAGCCAGCCGCCAATCGGGCGCATCAAGAAGCCTACGGCGAAGATGGCAGCGGTGTTGAGCAGTTGTGCGGTGGTGTCGCCCTTGGGGAAAAAGGACTTGGCGAAATAGAGGGAGAAGGCGGCGTAGACGTACCAGTCATACCACTCAACCATGTTGCCGACCGAGCCGCTGAAAATGGATTTAAGACGGGTTGAGGTGGTTTTTTCAGCCGCTGGAGCGTTGGCCGACCCTTTGGAAGCAGAGTTGGGAGTGTCCATCATGTTCCTTATTATTCATTGTTTTTAGAATGGCGCGTCATTGCGCAGCCTTGCTGTGGATATAGCAGGAGCTGTGCCATGTGAGGAAACGCCGGTCTAGAGGGCACGAGGGGCAAGCAATAAGCGGAAATCCGCTTATTGCTGGGGTAGGGGTAGGCGGAAAACTGCCGATAATTCATCGCTAACGCAAATTTCTGTAGGAGCTGCCGAAGGCTGCGATGGCGGTGTGTCAGGAAAAATGCATCGCAGCCTTCGGCAGC
>NZ_JACONW010000245.1 GCF_014357575.1 Pseudomonas folii
AGAGTCTCCCACAAGGTCCAGCGCTCACTTTGGAGCGTGTCCATCTTCCTCAATCACCACCCGCTCAAACCGGCCAGCCAGCAAGCCATAAGCCAGAAGGCCGAGGACGCCGTGGGCCGCGACGAACCACAGGGCGATATTGAACGAGCCGGTTACCGCAACGATATAGCCGATCACCAGTGGCGTGATGATCCCGGCAATATTGCCGATGCCGTTGAACACGCCGCCGCTGAGACCGACCATGTTTTTCGGTGCGGTATCAGACAACACTGCCCAGCCCACCGCCGCCAGTCCTTTGCCGAAGAAGGCAATGGCCATGACGGTGATGACCATCCAGTTGGCGTCGAGGAAGTTGGCCGAGACCAGTATTGTCGACATCGCCATGCCGATCATGAACGGTGTCTTGCGGGCGATTGACGGGTGTACACCACGACGAATCATCCAGTCAGAGAGCATGCCACCCAATACGCCACCGGAGAAACCGCAAATGGCAGGCAGCGCGGCGACCCAGCCGGCTTCCATGATGGTCATGCCGCGTCCCTTGATCAGATAGATCGGAAACCAGGTTATGAAAAAGTAGGTGAGGGCGGTGATGCAGTATTGGCCCAGGTAGATCGACCACAAGGTGCGGCTGGTGAACAGTTGCTTGATTTCGCTGAGCTTTGCTTTGGGTTTTTTCGTGGTGCGGGTCAGCTCCAGGTCCACCAGTGCGCCGCCTTCGCGCATGTATTCCAGCTCCCGAGGGCTGAGGTTTTTATCACTGTGGGGCTCACGGTAGAAAGCAAACCAGACCACACTCAGTACGAGACCCAAGCCACCCATCCACAGAAACACATGCTCCCACCCCCACGAATGGGTCAACCAGGCCATCATCGGCGTGAATAGGACGACGGCCATGTATTGCGCGGAGTTGAACAGCGCCGACGCAGTACCGCGTTCGCTGGTGGGAAACCAGCAGGACACGATGCGGTTGTTGGCCGGGAAGGCGGGCGACTCGACCAACCCCAGCATGAAGCGCATGGCGAACAGGCTGATAGCGGCCGAAGCGCCCATTAAACCCATCCACCCGACAGTGCCCTGTAGCATCGTGAAGATGGACCACAGCACCAGGCTGCAGCCATAAACACGGCGCGCACCGAAGCGATCCAGTAACCATCCACCCGGCACCTGGCCCAGCGCGTAAGCCCAGGCAAACGCGGAGAAGATCACGCCGAGCATCATCGGATCGAGACCCAGATCCTTCACCACCCCGGTGCCCGCAATCGACATGGTGGCCCGGTCGGCATAGTTGATGACGGTAACGATAAAGATCAGGGCAAGAATGAGAAAGCGATGGCGACCGACCCTGGCTTGCGCCTCGACCTGGTCCAGAGGGATGGATTTCGACAGCATGAGGCGTCTCCTGTAGGGACGTTTTATTTTTGTTAGAAGATGTAACTTCTTCTTTCCTCGATAGTAGGAGCCTCGGTGGATATACGTCTAACATAGATACTGGATAGGTTGATGCGGATTTTGAATCGTGGAATTACACCAGTTACGATGTTTCGTGGCCGCGGCCGAAGAGCTTCACTTCGGCAGAGCCGCCATACGCCTGCATATGACCCAGCCGCCATTAAGCCGACAGATCCAGTTACTGGAGCGTTCGCTGGGCATTGTCCTGCTGGAGCGCAATAACCGCGGCGTGCGCCTGACGGCGGCTGGCCGAGGCTTTCTGCGCGATGCGCGACATATCCTGACGTTCTCGGAGCAGGCGGGTAATTCAGCGCGGCGTCTGGCCTCCGGCGAAGTGGGCAGGCTTACCCTGGGGTTTACCGGGGTTAGCGCTTACAGCATGGTGCCGCAGTTGCTGGCCAAGGCTGCCGTTGAAATGCCGGAAGTGAAGTTTGTGCTCAAGGAGATGGTTTCCGATGCCCAGCTGGATGCACTGTCGGCGAATCTGATCGACATAGGCCTGGTGCGACAGGTCAGGGATCGGGAGATGTTCGATGCGCAACTGGTGTATCGGGAGCCGCTGTTAGTGGTGCTGCCTTCAGGACACCCGTTGACCGCGCAGCCGTCGATTGCCCTGGCGGACCTTAATCATCAGCCTTTTGTGATGTACGCCGCGGATGAAGGCCGTTATTTCTACGACTGCATTGTCGGGCTGTTCGCCATGAGCGGTGTCACGCCTCACTACACCTATCACCTGGGGCAGACCCACGCGATTGTCAGCATGGTCCAGGCCGGTCTGGGACTATCGATCGTGCCGGCTTCGGCCCGGCAACTGCACAGTGGCGCAGTGGTATTTCGGCCGCTGCGCGACGCGACCCTGAATGCTGACCTGCACATGATTTCCCGCAACGATAACGAAAATCCAGTGTTGCCCGCGTTCAGGGATTTGCTCAGTCGGGAGTTTGAACATAATCGAGCGTGAAAAATGCGCTGATCCTGCCGGGGGTGATGGCAAAGTCGGGACAAGCCTCGGTATGCTGCGCCCATGAGTGCCCCTCTACCGCTTCGTCAGCCTTGTCCCCCCGGTGCCTGCAATTGCGGGCGCGAACTGTTGCAGGCCCACGAACTGCGGATTCTGGCGTTGACCCGTCAAGAGGAGAAGCGCCTGCTTGAGCGTCTGGAAAACCTGAAGAGTCTGGCCGATCTTGAGCACATGCAGGGCAAGTTGTACGAGCAGTTGGGGATTCGACTGGAGGTGGTGCCGGGTTTTAACGAAGTACGCAGCATGCGCGGGATCGCGATCACTATCGACGAGTTGCCGGGGTTGTGTCGCAAAACCCGGCAGTCGATTCCTGCTGCCATCAGGCGAGGCCTGGAAAAGAATCCTGAAATTGCCTACCGGTTGCTGGACGCACACGATCTGTTTCGCGATGTCTGAGTTCAGGCTGAGCATCTCTCAGTCTTGACGCTGATTTTCTGTAGGAGCTGCCCGGGTGTCACTGACCCTACGCTGTCGCGCGCTAAACCTGAGACCTGTGGAACCGGATTCGTCCGGGAAGGCGGCATTTCAGGCAACGATGTGGTGGCGGATCTACTGGCCTCTTCCCGGATGAATCCGGTCCCACGGGTTGTGTGTAATCAGATAGTTATGCGTTGTCTGGTAGGAGCTGCCGAAGGCTGCGATGGCGGTGTGTCAGGGTTAATGCCTCGCAGCCTTCGGCAGCTCCTACAAGTGTGCGTCATGACTGACTGTCAGTTGACCACCGAAGACGGATCCGACTGCAGCAGCACCTTGGCATGCACCGCCATCAGGTCGTCGTCAAGTGTCGACTTGCCCGTCGTTATGCGCGAGCTTCGGTCGTCACGCAGGGCGGCGTCGATCATGCCCAGCAAGTTGCGCGACTTGGAAATCTCTTTCGGGGTGCTGATGGTATCGATCAGTTTGCCCATCTCATATCGATTGACGATTGTCGACTGTTGAGCGCTCTGGGTAGAGCTGGCCACAACCAGCGCGCCCATGTTATAGCCGATGCGGGTGCTGCTCTCGGCCTGATCCTTGATCTGGTAGAAGTCGTAGTTTTGCGATTCGGCGGTATTGCCCAAGGCCAGTTTCGAACCAAGATAAATGCTCTTGTGGTACGACGCCTCCAGGCTGGATGTCTGTTTCTGCTCAATGGACCGATTTGCGTTGCCCGCACCTTGCATGTCTGTAGTTTGCGAGGCTTTATAAGAAAACTTGTCGGCTTCTGCGGGGCGCATCGGGTTGCTGTGCTGGGCGTTTTGCGTCAGCGACACGCTGAAATCCGCAAGCCCGGTCAACATCGAGCGATCCACACTGTTCAGGCCAGAGCTGTCGCTCAGGCTTTTGGTGGAGCTCTGCAAAGATGAAAATGCATCCTTGAACAACTCCATCAGGTCTTTGTCGCCCTGGCCACGGCTTTGCGCTGCATCAAATTGCTTCAGGTAGCTTTGTACGGCCTGGGCTTGCTGTTGAGCGTTGCCCAATATCGCTGAGTTGTTCTTAACGCTCAGTTGAACATTGCCGGTTGGGCCAGTCATTTCGACGGATTTGGTCTTTTCATCCGACTGGAAATTCAACGTCTGATACTGGTTATCGCCCACTTTCAGGCGCGCGCTCAGGTCAACGGACGAGAAGAGGGCTGGATTCAGCTGGGTCAGGTTGCCGAGATTCAGGCGTGGCGTTTCGGCAGTCAGACCATCAATCGCTCCCTGAAAGGAATCTGCCAACGAAGCCAAGGCCTCATTTTCCTCATCGCTCAGCTTGCCACCGGTGACATCGGCTTGCACCGCGAGGCCGTCATCCTTGCTGGTCAGGTTCAGGGTGATGGTCGCGCCACTGGCGGTTTTCAGGGTGAGGGTGATGGTGTTTTGCGTATTGCCGTGCAACTGCGCCTGGGCTGATTTCAGTGCGGCAGCGTCTTTTACATCGCCAGCGCCTGATTTGATGATGGACTGGGAAATGGAGTTTGAATTGCCGCTGGCAAGCTGTTCCAGCAGTGCCGCGCCCAAGCCCTGAAAGCGTCCCGCTGTCGATTTCGCGGACATGTTGCCGGTGAGGGCAGTAGTCACGGCGTCACGGGTGTTTTTCTCAAGGATCAGCACCGAATCGGCGTTGTTCAAGCTTCCACGGCTGGAGTAAGTGGCGGCATCCGCGACTTTGGAATCCTCACCAAGCATGACAACGGAGGCCGGTGAGCTGGCGAGTGTCAGAGGTGTCTGGGTGGCGCTCACTGGTACGGCAGTGGTGGCTGGAGTGGTGATGAGCGGCGTGCTGGCAGTGACTAAAGAGATTGAGGTCATAGCGCTTCCGTGCTGGCTTATTTGGATTTGTATCTGCTTTGTAGCGGCCAATTGCAGGGAAACTTTAGAAAGGGAACTGGAT
>NZ_JACONW010000246.1 GCF_014357575.1 Pseudomonas folii
AGTGAGCCTGAGACTGCGCAATGCCTGGGTAGGAGCGAACTTGTTCGCGAGGCGGCGTGCCTGAAGAACCCGTCAGCCTTTCTCGCCAACAAGTTGCCTCCTACCTTTGAGCGCGGTGAGCCTGAGACTGCGCAATGCCTGGGTAGGAGCGAACTTGTTCGCGAGGCGGCATGCCTGAAGAACCGCGTCAGCCTTTCTCGCCAACAAGTTGCCTCCTACCTTTGAAGGCGGTGCGATGCCTGAGAGATCGCATTTAATCCCTTCGGCTTTGCACCGTCTCAACTCACAACGGGATCATCGTCGTCGACAGCACCGAACGCAGTCCCATGAATGAGCGGATCTGGCGCACGCCTGGCAGGTACAGCAACTGCTCGGCGTGCAGTCGGTTGAAGCTCTGGCTGTCTCGGGTACGCAGCATCATCAGGTAGTCGAATTCCCCCGTCACCACATGCAGCTCCATGCAGCCCGAGATTTTCTGCGCAGCGGTCTCGAACGCCGAGAATGACTCCGGGGTCGAGCGATCCAGCACTACCCCAATGATCACCACCATCCCCGCATCCAGCGCTTCGTAATCCAGCACCGCCACAATCTTCTTGATCAGCCCTGCCTGCTTCAGCCGTTCAACCCGTCGCAAGCACGCAGGAGCGCTGAGCTTGACCTTTTCCGCCAGCGCGACGTTAGAAATCGAGGCATCTTTTTGCAGGGCTTTGAGAATGGCCCGGTCAATTCGGTCGGTAGTGCTGGCGTCTGCGCTGGTAGTCATTTCGGCAGTGATCTTTTATTGCGTGATTAGAATAATTCTAACAATTTAATTAGGCTAAATCTTTAATGGATTAATAAAGAGCCGAAAATAACCTTCAGTTTGCAACCCGTTTTTTTGCTCGTTTCCTTAACATTAAGTCCATCGCAAGCACTGCAGAACGTGCCTGGATACTCTCAATATCAAGGAGCCCTGTTATGAATCTGAGCAAATTCAAGCGCTACCCTTTGACGTTTGGCCCTTCGCCCATCACGCCTCTCAAACGACTCAGTGCGCATTTGGGTGGCAAGGTCGATCTGTATGCCAAGCGTGAAGACTGCAACAGCGGTCTGGCCTTTGGCGGTAACAAGACCCGCAAGCTTGAGTACCTCATTCCAGAAGCGCTGGAGCAGGGTTGCGACACGCTGGTGTCCATTGGCGGCATTCAATCCAACCAGACGCGTCAGGTGGCTGCCGTGGCTGCTCACCTGGGCATGAAGTGCGTGCTGGTTCAGGAGAACTGGGTCAACTATTCCGATGCGGTGTATGACCGGGTCGGCAACATCGAGATGTCGCGAATCATGGGCGCTGATGTGCGCCTGGACGCAGCCGGATTCGACATCGGCATTCGTCCGAGTTGGGAAAAAGCCATGTCGGACGTTGAGGAAAGCGGCGGGAAGCCTTTCCCGATTCCTGCTGGTTGTTCCGAACATCCTTACGGCGGACTGGGCTTTGTTGGCTTCGCCGAAGAAGTCCGCGAGCAGGAAAAAGAGCTGGGCTTCAAGTTCGATTACATCGTGGTCTGCTCGGTAACCGGCAGCACCCACGCGGGCATGCTGGTGGGCTTTGCCGCCGACGGTCGCGCCCGCCGGGTGATCGGTATCGATGCGTCGGCCAAGCCGGAAAAGACCAAGGCGCAGGTTCTGCGTATTGCACAGAACACCGCGAAGCTCGTGGAGTTGGGGCAGGACATCACCGAGGACGACGTCATCCTCGATACGCGTTTCGCTTATCCGGAATATGGTCTGCCGAATGAAGGCACCCTTGAAGCAATCCGCCTGTGCGCTCGAACCGAAGGCGTACTGACTGACCCTGTGTATGAAGGCAAGTCGATGCACGGCATGATCGAAATGGTCCGCAACGGCGAATTCCCGGAAGGCTCGAAAGTGCTCTACGCCCACCTGGGTGGTGTGCCTGCGTTGAGTGCTTACAGCTTCATCTTCCGTAATGGTTGATAGTTTGGCTTCATAGCTTGAATTGGAATGCTGCTTCTTTTGTGGGAGTAGAGCTTGCTCGCGATAAGAGCACCGCGCATTGCAGGTCGATCGCGCCTAGCCTTATCGCGGGCAAGCACCGCTCCCACATGAATAATCTCCTCATCAAACCCCAATAAACCGCTCCTCCAGAATGTTCTTCGCCAACGCGCTGACCTTCGCCAGTATCTCTTCAACCTGCTGATCCATGGCATCTGTTGATAAGTCCGATTCGCTCAGCCTGACCACATGCAACTGATGGCCGCACACTGAACCCAGCCAGGTGAGTTGCGGCGATGGGCTTTCTTCGATATCCAGCAGATAACAGCCTTTCGATACCGAGCGCAGCAGTTGGCTGGCATGGCAGCGGGTGTCCAGGTTGGGTGCGGCTTGACTCGATTCCGCCTTCAGCCAGTCGTCGAGAAACTCGTTGGGCTCTCTGACGTGCAGATAAGCGACCTGATCCCAATCATCCACCTCACTGCGCAGACGCTCGCTGATGTAACCGGGCAATCCGGCACGCGTAACGATGACGACTCCAACTTCCGGGGAGGGTGCTTTAACCCACACTGCAGATTCCGATATCCCAAGCATGACGGCGCTCCTGGCGGCTTGAAGGTGCACGTTTTTCTGAGTTCTAAACTACTGAAAGTCCGCTGGGGTTTCCTACCTATTAAGGCCCTTGAACCGGAAGGTCTTACCTGTGGAGATAGCCGTACGGATGAACATTCACTCTGAGGTGTTTTTTGCGGGTAGTTGTTCATGTACCGGCACGATTTGCGCATGAATGCCGGTCTGCCCCATTCATTCAAGGAGGTCCCGGACGATGAAAGAGCAGCCTCAAACGCCTGAAGTGACGGTGCAGGAGCGCAAGATCCTGCGGGCGCTGCAGGTCGATGGCCGTATCAGCAATGCAGACCTCGCCAAAAAGGTTGGTTTGAGTACCACTGCGTGCTGGAACCACACGCGGCGGCTTTACGAGAACGGCATCATTAAAAGCGTGCGCGCCCAGATTGACCCCAATGCAGTGCAGCAAGGCACGGTGGTGCTTATCGGTGTGGTGCTGGACCGGTCGACACCCGAAAGCTTTGCCACCTTCGAAGCGGCCGCCCGTGAACTACAACAAGTGCTGGAATGCTGGCTGGTGGCGGGGGATGTGGATTACTTCATGAAAATCCGGGTTCGGGATCTACCGGCGTTCAACCAGCTGCACAATACGAAGATTATTGCGCTGCCAGGCGTGCGGCAGGTGCGGACTTTTTTCGTGCTGAATGAAGTGAAGTCCGATGGTTTGCTGTTGATCTGATGAGTGCCCTCAAACATCACTCGGCGAATTGTGGAAAACAATTTTGAAGAGCCGCCAAACCGCGACATAAAGCCGCTGCAAATGCTTGTTTTGTCACGCTTTTGACTTGTTCAGGATTACTGTGGAACTGCCTGTGAATAACGTGGGAGCATCTGGCTGCAGGCCTCGTAGAACGTGGCCTGTAGGCTTTTGGTTAAAATATGTACAGTGCTTTTTGGGTGTGCTTTGAGGCCATTTGTCAACGTTGCCAGGGCTGGTTTTTCATACAGGTATTTTGCGTCCTATGCCTGTGGATAAGTCTGTGGGCAAGCGTTGGAAATAGTTCGCAAACCGGCAGCGGATATAGCCTGAAGCTGTTACGAGAGAATTTCGTCCTTGCTGATGTTTCATTGGCGTTACACGGGAAGGAAATGACGTCAAGGGAAAAACCGCTCTGGTGCTCCTTCAGCCCCCGCAATCCGCGGGCTGTGCAGGAGAGAGTTGCCCACGGATATTGTGGGCCTGGCTGTGGATAACGTGGGTAAAACCCCGTTTGACCCCAGCTACGACTGGTCCGGCGGTATCTGGTTGTTTTTTGTACAAAAAGTACATTGTTTTATCCACAGACTTGCTCCAGACCTCTTTGGGCGGGCATTCTGCTGGGCTTGTTTATTTATCGTTATTAACCGGTCTGCACTCAGGTGCGGCACATCAGGAGAATGAAATGACTTCCACTGTGTTCATTACTGGCGCTACTTCCGGGTTTGGCGAAGCCTGTGCCCGTCGCTTCGCACAAGCGGGCTGGTCGCTGGTGCTGACCGGTCGCCGTGAAGAGCGTCTCAATGCCCTCAGCGCTGAACTGTCCAGGCAGACCAAAGTGCACACGCTGGTGCTGGATGTGCGTGATCGCGCCGCCATGGAAGCGGCCATTGAAAGCCTGCCTGCCGAGTTCGCGACCATTCAGGGGTTGATCAACAACGCCGGCCTTGCTCTGGGTATCGATCCTGCGCCCAAGTGCAGCCTGGATGACTGGGACACCATGATCGACACCAACATCAAAGGCCTGGTCTACAGCACTCGTCTGCTGCTCTCGCGCCTGATTGCTCATGGTCGCGGTGCAAGCATCGTGAACGTGGGTTCGGTGGCGGGTAACTATCCGTACCCGGGCGGCAATGTTTACGGCGGCACCAAAGCTTTCGTCGGGCAGTTCTCCCTCAACCTGCGCAACGATTTGATCGGTACGGGTGTGCGCGTTACCAACCTTGAACCAGGCCTGTGCGAAAGTGAGTTCTCACTGGTGCGCTTCGGTGGGGATCAAAGCAAATACGACGCGACTTACGCCGGTGCAGAAGCGATCCAGCCGCAGGACATCGCGGAGACCATCTTCTGGATCATGAACACCCCGGCCCACGTGAATATCAACAGCCTGGAATTGATGCCGGTCAGCCAGACCTGGGCAGGCTTTGCGGTTGATCGTAATCGCGGTTGATTTGAGCGATGCAATGACGTGGGACCGGCTT
>NZ_JACONW010000247.1 GCF_014357575.1 Pseudomonas folii
GGCCCAATGTTTACTGCGCGCAATTGCGGAGCCATTGAAACCGAGGCAAGCCCTAGAGGGATTATTGCCAGTCCAGACTATCGAACATTCACCCTGATCATCTTCGACTCAACCGAAGGGTTCAGCGGAATGTGGCTCTTGTCGCCGACCAACAACTGCAGGGTGTGCGGGCCGGGCGGCAGGGTGATTTCGGTTTCGGTCTGCCCTTTACCAAAATGACGAATGTTGTCGGTCATCGGCAGCGGTGCATTGAGGTCCGGCTGGTCTTTGACGTCGATCAGCAAGTGATGGTGGCCGGTTTCGGGAATGTCCACGCCAGCAGGCGCAACACCCATGCCTTTGAGGCCAAACTGGACCTTGAACGTCCCCGGCACCGTCGCGCCGTCTTTAGGCGAAATGATGTACACCTCGGCACCGGCGGGTGATGGCGTGCGTGGAACGTCGGCAGCACTGGCCATCAACGACACCCCGAACAGCAGGCCTGCGAGGGCAGTTTTTGCAAAAAGGGTTTTCATGGGTTCTCCCGTTTTTATAGGCACCAGCGATCAGCCTTTGAGTGACATGCCTACTACCATAGCGCGGTGGTGAGTTACTGGTTTGAAGAACCGGGTTTTATGAAAAAGATTTCATTTCTACAGATAAGCAATGCGCCGTAGAGCTAACAACGCAGGACCTGTAGTTCGCGAAAGGCGGCGGCGAACCGGTAAACCGCCTCGCCAACAAGTTGCCTCCTACCTGACACGGTGCTAACAGGTAGGAGCGAACTTGTTCGCGAGGCACCACGAATGACGCAACGCGCATCACCCTCGCCGCCTAAAAAAACCCATCCCCACGCCGACGAAACCAGCCGGTCAGGGACAACCGATCACGGCTGGCAGGCATAACTTCGTGAGGGATATCACCAGACATGAATACCACCAGGCAGCCGCCGGTTGGCTGCACGTCGTATTCCACCCCGTCATCAAGGAACATGCGCAGTTGCCCACCATGCTCCGGCAGCCAGGCGTTGTTCAGATAAACCACTGCTGAAACCATACGCCGGTCATCGTCGCGGAAGCGATCCACATGCTTGAGATAGAACGCCCCTGGCGGATACAACGCGAAATGGCTTTCGAAGTCTTCCAGCCCCAGAAACAAACCGCGATTCAGGGCCTGACGCAGGCTGTCCATCAATCCCAGATAACGATCGCAAGGCCCAGACTGCCCAGCCTCCAGCCACTGGATATGATCGCCACGAATCCCTTCACGGATCTCTTGAAATGGCCCGCGGCCAACAGCAGCAGGTGCGAGCTCACCTTCGGCGGCACGCGTGCGGCACTCGTCGGCCAGCTCAAGCGTCAGGCTTTCAGGCAGGAAAATATTTTGCTGCGACCAGCCGCGGGCAGCGAGGTCGTCGACGATTCGAAGCAGCAGCGGATGATCAGAGGCGATTTGCATGGCGCATAGTATCCAGCCGCCCGGGAATCGGGAAGCCTGCGCACTCGACTGATCGCCAGGTGAATGAAATTTCACCGGGGCGGCGAACTGATAACTCGACAAAGCCCCGTAACCACCGGGACAATAGCGGCCTGCCGACAGGAGTCCCTATGCGCCGTTTGTTTGTTGTGTTGTTGATGTTCTGCACGATGCCCGCCTGGGCAGACAGCTATGACCAGTTGTACAAGGTCGCCGGCTGGCCAGAACAGCGCGCGCATTTCAACGACGCTCTTAAAGCGGCTCAACAACGCTATCGCAACAGCCTGCCACCGGCGGTATTTCAAGCGTTGGTGAGCAACAGCAATCAGCGTTTCGCCCCTCAAGCCATGGACCAACGCGCTGAAAAGCGCCTGCGCGAAAGTCTGCGCTACCCCGCCCCTGCGCTGCAGTTCTTCCAGTCTCCGCTGGGGCGCAAGATCGTCAACGCCGAATTGACCGCCACCCGCCCTGACCAGTTGGCAAAAAATGCCAAAGGCCTGCCACAAATCCAGGCCGACGCCACCCGCCAGCTGTTGATCGGTCACTTGGCCCAAGCGCTACCCGCCAAGCAGGCAGGGGCTGAAGTCAGCCTGGCGATTGCCGGTGTGGCCGCCGACAGCCTGAGTCAGATGATTCCCGGATTGCTGGGCGGCGGTCAGGCTCAAGGCATGCTCGACGGACAGCGCGAACGCCTGATGGCGCAGATCGAGGCAGACATGAATAACACCCTGCTCTACGTCTACCGCGATCTTTCCGATCCGGAACTGGAAGAGTTTTCTACGTTTGCTGAATCAGCCGACGGCAAGGCTTACTACCAGGCCGCCTTGGCAGCGATACGCGCCGGGCTGGCCGTTGGGCAAAGCTCGTCGAGCCTTGCACCTTAAGCACCCCGTTCGCAGCCTGCCGATGACAGGACAAAGTGCCTCGCCTGTGAACCAGATGCGCACCTCGTGACTCCAAGATTCGCCTCTTTATATTCGCTTCTCAAACACTGCAAAAAATGGAGTTTTTGGAATGTCAGAATTCTATAAATACTTTAAAGAAAATATGGACGCCCTCGGGCTGGCGGCACCGGAAACATTGTTCGCCAACGCGACTACCGCACTTGCCACCGCCACGACACTCGCGACCCAGATCGATAAGTTCGGCAAAGGCGTCACGGTGATGGAAGTCATAGGCGCCGGTACTCGACTGGAAAAACTGGCCGTCGTGGGGGCATGCTCTGCCGCCTACTATGCCGGGGCCGTCGTAGGCAGCATTGCTGTTGCCCTGGGCCGAACCCTCGCAGGCGGGACATCGCTGGCTGACGTACTGCTGACGGCGAGCAGGAATAATCTCGACCGGGACTGGCTAAGGACGTGCATACACATGCATCCGGGTATCTACAAAACCGACCATCCCGGCAGAATGCTTCCCCAGCACTGGCAGTACACAGCATGAAAGATTCCGCACTTCTGCTGATCTGTGGCCTGGGCATGTCACTGCTGGCATGGGCCATCCTGCATTACCTCGACAAGGATGCCTTTTCGGTAATAACCAGTGTTGTGATGGTTTCCCTTGCGGTGGATAACTACCGCCTGCGCCGTACCCTGGCCAAAACCCGCAGCCCCGTCGCCAAATAGCATCAGCGCATCTGGCGGTCCAGAAACGCGAAATAAAGTGCGCGGAACTCGGGCAGCTCGTTCGCCAGATGATGGCGCGCATGCTCGATCATCAGCACTTTTGGCTCGGCGAATTTCTCGTTGAGTACCGTCAGGTTATGACGCCAGTCAACGGTCATGTCGGCGTCCCCCTGGATAATGATCGGGCTGCGCGGGCTTGAAGGTGCGGACTCGATACGCTTGATCCAGCGCGCCAGTGCACCGACCCAGGCAGTCGGCAAACGACGTGGCTGCAAGGGATCTGCCAACAGAAACGGTAGAAACGCCGGGGCGTTGGAGTTTTCGCTGAAGCGCCGGGCGATACCCGTGACGAAGGGATTGAGCAGGTGATAGCTCAGCTTTGACCAACCCCATGCCCGAGGCCTGACCAGCGGCGCAAGCAGAATTACCTGACCTTGAGCGGGACTTTCAACGCCATGATCAAGCAGATGGTCGATCAGAATCGCGGCCCCCGTGCTTTGTCCGCAAAGGTGCCACGGCGTAGGCAACTGCAGTCCGCGGGCTTCTTCGAACAGGCGTTGCAGGACGACCTGATACTCCGCGAAGTCGTTGATGCTGGCCCGCGGACCACTCGACAAGCCGTGTCCGGGCAAATCACAGGTGATCACTGCAAAGCCTTTGCTCAGCGCCCATTCGATCACATGCCGGAACAGGCCCATGTGGTCATAAAAACCATGCATGAAAAACAACGTCGCCACGGGCTTATCCGGAATCCAGACCTGCCCGACAATCTCATAACCACCCACATCCATTCTGCCCAGCCAGGTGCGCAGCGGACGCTCCAGACCCAATCTGTCCAGCACGTAAAATCGCTGGTAAGCCGCGCCCTCAGCAGACAACGGCTGGGCGGCACTGAGCGGTTGCAGGCTGTTGCGCAGTGCTTCGGGGTCGAACGTGGCAGACATGAGGTTTCCGGCGGGACGATAGACTGTGCTGCGATATTCAGCTGTATCCCGAAACATGGCAACCCAGCCCCCTCAAACAGATGCGCTTGAAATGAAATCCTTACACCGCAGCACGCTCGTCGCAGGCCTGATCGCGATTCTCTGCGCAGGGCTTTTGTGGGCTGGCTATGACTGGTTTCAAAGTCGCTATTTGCGGCCGTTCAGTGATCAAGCCGCATTCTTTAATGGCGACACGCTCGGCCTGCCCAGCGAACTGGCAGGTCCGGGAAGGGTGCGAGTGGTGCACTTCTGGGACCCCGCCTGCCCTTGCAACGTTGGCAACCAACAGCATCTTGTCGAGTTGATCGAGCATTTTGGTGGACAGGGTGGCGTGGACTTTTATGCGGTGCAAAAAACCGGCAGCCATGGTCAACTCCCTTCAACCTTAAGCGCTATCAAGCCGCTGACGCACTTGCAGGGGGCCGAAAACATCAGCGCCAGCCCCGCCGTGGCGATCTGGGATAGAGAGGGCAAACTGGCCTATTTCGGGCCACACAGCGAAGGGCTCACCTGCAATTCAGACAACAGCTTTATTGAACCCATCCTGCAAGCACTGACTGTGGGACGAACCGTGGATGCGACACACACCATGGCGGTGGGGTGTTATTGCGGGTGGAACGCAGCCCCCCTGTAGGAGTGAGCTTGCTCGCGATGCATGAGACACGTCTAGAAGCCATACCGCGTCATCGTTTATCGCGGGCAAG
>NZ_JACONW010000248.1 GCF_014357575.1 Pseudomonas folii
AAAGGATGTATCTCAATTCCGTGGTTTGCAGGTAGTTTGAAAAAAGCCGCCACTTCGGCTAACTAAAAATTCGGCGCATGGGACCAGTCAATCTGCTCAGCCGGCGTTGGTCGCGCAAACCAGTAGCCCTGGCCCATCGGGCAATCGTTGGCCAGCAGGAACGACGCCTGATCCACCGTCTCGATACCTTCAGCCAGCACCCGCATGCCCATGCTTTGCGCAAGGGCGATGATCACGCGCACGATGGCAATGTCATCGTCATCGCTGGGCAGACCGGCGACGAAGCCCTGATCGATTTTCAGCTTCTGCACCGGCATGCGCTTGAGGCGCAACAGGGAGGAATAACCCGTGCCGAAATCGTCAATGGCCAGGCTCAGCCCCAGCGCGCGCAAGCGGTGCATCTGTTCAATGGCCTGATCAGGGTCTTCCATGACCGCGCTTTCGGTCACTTCCAGCTCCAGATGCGTGGGGTTCAGCCCAGTGTCGCGCAACACCTTCGCCACCCGCTCAACCAGATGACCACTGGCAAACAGTCGGCTAGAGATGTTGACGGCCACAAAGGAAATATCCACGCCCGCTGCCAGCCAGGCGCACATTTGCTGGCATGACGTGTTCAACACCCAGGCATCCAGCTCGGCAATCAGGCCACTCTGCTCGGCGATGGGGATGAACTCCCCAGGTGACACAAGACCCCGCTCGGGATGTTCCCATCGCACCAGCGCTTCGACGCCCAGAATACGGCTGTTGTACAGGTTGTGAATCGGCTGATAAAACACCCGCAGTTCATTTCGCTCAATGGCCCCACGCAACTCGCTGGCCAGATGCACCCGCTGCTGGGCGTGAGCAGTCAGCTCTTCGGTATAAAGAGCATAGGTTTCGCGACCATCGCCTTTGGCCTTGAATAGCGCCGAGTCGGCATTGCGTAACAGTTGCGCAGGACTGGCCGCATCGCCAGGGAACAGGCTGATCCCAATGCTTGCACTGATGAACAGCTGTCGGTTCTCCAGCACGAACGGAGTTTTGAATCCGTCCAGAATCCGCTGGGCATACCCGGCCACCTGCACCACCTGCTGACAATTTTCGATCAGCAACGCAAATTCGTCGCCGCCCAGCCGCGCGAGGGTCATTTCATCATCAAACAAAGACCGAAGCCGCTCGGCGACCGCTTTGAGCACATCATCACCAACGTTGTGCCCAAGGCTGTCATTGATGTTCTTGAAGTGGTCCAGGTCGATCAATAACAACGCACAGCCGCGTTTGTTCGAACGTGCGTAGCTGAGCGCTTGAGTCGTACGGCCGATGAACAGCAGGCGGTTGGGCAAATCCGTCAGCGGGTCGTAGTGAGCGAGTTGCAGCAGGTCCTGCTCAGAACGCTTGATGGCCGTGATGTCGGAAAAGACAGCGACGAAGTTTTTTATCTCACCACTGTCGTCCTTGACGCTACGGATGCTTTGCCATTGCGGGTAGATTTCGCCACTTTTGCGTCGATTCCAGATCTCGCCGCTCCACTGCCCGGCACTGAGAATCGAGCGGTACATTTGCCGGTAGAACTCAGGACCATGGCGACCGGATTTGAATTTGCTCGGGTTGGCGCCCAGCACTTCATCCAGCTGGTAGCCGGTGATTTCCATAAAGGCGCGATTGACGTGAACGATTTTCCCCTCGCCATCGGTGACCACCACGCCCTCCAGGGTGCTGTCAAAAACAGCAGCCGCCAAACGCAAGCGATCAAGATCTTCGCGTTGCTGGCTCCGGGTGACTTCGATACCCATGAAACGCAGCAGCTGGCTGCGGACCACGAAGATAAAAATCGCGCTGACCGCGACCCAGACGTAACCGCTCATCTGTTGAGCCAGCTCCAATCGGGCTGGATCTTCGATCAAACCGGGCAGCAAATGGTCGCACATGACGAACCAGAAAATGGACAAAACCCCGTAAAACAGGGCTGTTCGCAGTGCGTCACGCGAGGAGTCAGTCATAAGAAAGCTAGTAACCTTATGAAGTGCGGGATTAAAGATTAGGAAACATCTGGCGACTCTTATCTCTAAGGCCGACTGGTTTTATCTGGTGGCTCAGTGATAATGCGCACTGTTGGTTTTTTTTCAAAGCGTCTTTTCGAGGGCCCTATAGCCTATGTGGTACAACGGTTTGCTTGACCTTTCCGTCTGGCAGTTAATAGCAGTCACGCTGGCGATGACCCATGTGACTATCGTCGCCGTCACTATTTATCTTCACCGCTACTCCGCCCACCGCTCACTGGAGCTGAATGCGGGCCTAAAACACTTCTTCCGTTTCTGGCTGTGGCTGACCACGGCGCAGAACACCCGCGAGTGGACAGCCATCCACCGCAAACACCACGCCAAATGCGAAACCGTCGATGACCCGCACAGTCCGGTCGTCAAAGGCCTTTCTACTGTACTGCGCAAGGGTGCGGAACTGTATCGGGCCGAGGCGGAAAACCCGGATACTTTGCGAATTTACGGCAAAAACTGTCCGGAAGACTGGATCGAACGCAAAATCTATACGCCTTACCCGTTGCTGGGCGTGGCGATCATGGCGGTCATTGACCTGCTGCTGTTCGGTGCGCTGGGTATCACCGTCTGGGCGATCCAGATGATGTGGATTCCATTCTGGGCCGCGGGTGTCGTGAATGGCCTGGGGCATGCCGTGGGTTATCGCAACTTCGAATGCCGCGATGCGGCGACCAATCTGGTGCCATGGGGCATCATCATTGGCGGCGAAGAGCTGCATAACAACCACCACACCTACCCGAACTCGGCCAAGCTGTCGGTCAAGAAGTGGGAATTCGACATCGGCTGGGCGTGGATCAAAGTCTTCAGCGCCTTGCGTCTGGCCAAAGTCCAGCGGGTTGCCCCCATCGCGCATCGCGTCGAGGGCAAAGGCAGCATCGACATGGACACCGCCATGGCGATCCTTAACAACCGGTTCCAGATCATGGCTCAGTACCGCAAGCTGGTGATCGGTCCGTTGGTCGCCCAGGAACTGGCCAAAGCCGATGCGTCGGTACGTCACCAGTTCCATCGCGCCAAGCGGTTGCTGTCCCGTGAAACCAGCCTGCTGGATGACAAGCACCATCTGCGCATCCAGACCATGCTGGAGCACAGCCACGCGTTGAAAGTAATTTACGAAAAACGCCTGGCCCTGCAACAGATCTGGGTCAAGACCAGCAGCAACGGCCACGATATGCTGGCCGCCATGAAAGACTGGATCCACGAAGCCGAGGCCAGCGGTATCCAATCCCTGCGTGACTTCGCCGACCAACTCAAGACCTACTCGCTGCGCCCTGCGCACGCTTGAAGCCACTGATCAGCGCGCCTCAATTGGGGCGCGCCTGATTTGAACTTCATCTCCTAAATCCACTCAGAACAACTGCCCGCCACCCCTTGCGGGAAATGTTGTGGCTGTGCGCCGCACCTTATTTCTGAGATGCAGTGCCATGGACAACAAAAATCTACTGACACCCAATACCGACACCCCCGCCGCTGCCGAGACGCTACTGGCTCTGATGCATGCCCAGGCAGAGGTTGCTCGCCTGAGTGAGCGCGAGCAACTGTTCAGTTCGCTGCTGGTCAGCGTCAACGCCGTGCTCTGGGCGTTCGACTGGGCGACCCAACGGATGATCTACGTCAGCCCCGCTTACGAACGCATCTTCGGCCGCTCTGCAGGTTTGTTGCTGGCCGACTACGGCGAATGGCGCGACAGCATCTACCCCGATGACCTCAACTACGCTGAGCGCAGCCTCAACGAAGTTATCGAGAAAGGCGCTGTAGAAGATCGCGAGTACCGAATCATTCGTGCCGACGGCGAAGTCCGCTGGATCAGTGACAAATGCTTCGTGAGTCACCAGACCGACGCCGAACAGCGTCTCGTCGTGGTGGGCATCGCAGAAGACATCACCGAAAAGAAAGAGCTGGAAAGCGAGCTGCAGCGCCTGGCGACCACCGACGTTCTGACGCAAAGCAGCAACCGTCGGCACTTCTTTGAATGCGCCCAGCGCGAATTTGAACTCGCTCGCCTGCATGGCACGCCGTTGGCGTTTCTGTTGCTGGACATCGATGACTTCAAACTGGTCAACGACACCTACGGTCACCAGGAAGGTGATCTGGTGCTGCAGAAGATCGCGGAATGCGGCAGGACCACGCTACGGCGCGGTGATTTGTTCGGACGTATTGGCGGCGAAGAGTTTGCGGCGGTGTTCCCGGGTTGCGCACCTGACATGGCCAAACAGATCGCCGAACGGCTGCAACGTGAAATCCAGCGCCTGAGTTTCCAGCGCGGCGACAAAAGCTTCGGCATCACCGCCAGCCAGGGCCTGACCAACATGGGTGAAGACGACCAGAGCCTGGAACTCCTCTACGCCCGCGCTGATGCTGCGATGTATCAGGCCAAACGTCAGGGCAAGAATCAGATTGTGTTGGTGTAGGTGATTCGCGCAAGAGCCTGTTGGAGCGAGGCTTGCCCGCGAAAAACGATAACGCGCCATGATTGACAAACCGCAGCGCCTAAATCGCGCGTAAGCCTCGCCCACACAGGACACTTATGACGTGGGACC
>NZ_JACONW010000249.1 GCF_014357575.1 Pseudomonas folii
ACCCGCCTGCAACGGTATGAACATATAGCCCACAGGCTCCCACTGGTGTGATCTCAATATTGGCGCGATGTCGTGGGACCGGCTTTAGCCGGGAAGAGGCCAGTAAAAGCACTGCATTTTCATCGTCAGACATGCCGCCTTCCCGGCTAAAGCCGGTTCCACGGAAGCATTCAATCCCTCATCGGTGTTCATCGCCTGGGCAATCAACCCGCCTGCAACGGTATGAACATATAGCCCGCAGGCTCGCCTGTCGTCAGCTTGGCCCCGGCCACGCTGAGTGTGTCGACCACGGCTTCGCCCGCTACGTGAAAGGTCCAGCCGTCGTTTACCGGCGCAGCATCAATACCGTCTGCCAGGTCCATGACGGCAGTGGCAAAGGCATCCATATCCGGCAAGTACGCAACGAAGCCATTGCCCTTCAACGCTGTGGCACGAATCCCCAGGCGCTGGCAGATCGCCTCTTTGGCGCCGATATCTTCCCGGTCAGCCTGACGAGACTGCTCGATCAGGCGGCTGAGTTCAGTATCCACCAGTTGGCCGCCGACGATCAGATCCGGTCCTTGTTCCCAGGATTCAGGCGGACAGTCCTTGGCTCCAGGGCGCAACGGAATGTGAGGATTGATTTCCATCGGATAGATCCGACATACCAACGGTCTGCGATCATAGATACGACAGAGCTTGTCTGCGTCAAGATTCCGGCAAGGTCCGACGTTGTAGGCCGCGAAAGTGATCGCAACCTGCGCCTGGGTCACACCGCTCTGGACCAGCGTCGAGCGGCGTGTGGCGTGCGCCAATTGACCCTCCGGCAACCCGTAGCCATCGCTCAGAAATGCCTCGGTGAGGATGATCAGCGATCCGCCGTCAGCCGCCCATTGCAGGGCTTCCCCGAGGGTGAGAGGCACGTGATGGTCGTTGCAGCAGCGGCCGCATCCGACGCAGGAAAATCGGGTATTCATTGCGATAAAAGTCCGTCATGACAGACGTCGAACGCGACAGAGGCCAGGCTGCCGGTGCGACTGAGACGGTGTTCAAAGCAAGTTGTGAGCCAGCAAACGCAACGCTTACTGTTTCACAGTGGCTGGCAACTCGGTCCACTCAGTGACCGTGGCTTTCTTACTCTGCCGGTTGTAAAGGCACAGCTCGGCTCCGGGCTGATTTTTCATATGCGGCTGTGGGTAACGGCCTCTGAGCATGAGCGCTTCGTAACCGACATTGTCGTCAAACCCGGCTTTGCCCACAGCACGCACTTCTTTGAGCTGGCTGGCTTTCATGCAGCTGTCGATAACCGCCTTGTCCAGTGCTTTCCAGGCATCAGGGCTGGAAGCGTTGGCCTGGCTGGCGAGTGTTGCCGAGGCTATCAGCAGGAAGGTGGACGCTTTCATTGTCGTTCTCCATGAACATCGATTGATGATGGAGTATGCCAGATCAGACCTGATCGGTTTCCAGCCGCTGGACGTAACGCATGCCCGCCTTCTCATACAGGCAGCGGGCGGCCAGATTATTCTCCATGACCTTGAGGTCCACCCAGGCTTCGCCTCGCTGCCGAAAAATGTTGAAGACATGGTTAAGCAACTGCAGCGCCAGGCCCTGATTTCTGGCGCGGGGGTGTATCACCAAATCCTTGATGAAAGCGCTGGTCCAGCCCTGGATCAACCCGACCATGCCCAGCTCATCCCGAAGGGCAAAGCACAACGTCGGATCGTATTCAGGATCAGTTCGCCAGTCGTTCACCCAGTCGTGATACTCAGGCATCCGGATATCATCCGCATGCCCTTGCAACAACAGGGCGTGAGCTTGCGGCGCGTCTTCGAGAGTGAACGGCGTGACGTGGATATGAGCGGGCCATGCGTGTGTCGCGGCGAGATTTACAAGATCGCGACGCATCAGCCAGCAATGCCGGTCAGAACCGCCGAGGCGGTCCATCACACTCATGCGCCTTGAGCCTTGACCGCGCGTGCAGCGACGATCAGGCAGCGGGTCAACTCTGGTGAGGAAAACTTGGTCAATACCGCATTGGCCCCTGCAAGCCTGGCTTTTTCACTGTTCATGGCGCTGTCGAGCGACGTGTGTAGCAGGATATACAGGTCTTGATAGTCAGGCGTTTCGCGCAGTGTCCGGGTCAAGGCGTAGCCGTCCATCTCGGACATTTCGATGTCCGAGACCAGCACGTTGATCTGCGCTGGCGAACCCTGCAGCTCAAGCAAAACGTCAATAGCCTCCTTGGCGCTGCGGGCCGTGTGGCAATCGATACCCAGATTGCGCAGCGTGAGCAACGATTGCTGCAATGCCACCTGGCTGTCATCGACCACCAGAATCCGCGTGGCAGCCAGCAGTTCAGCTTCCTCCATGGTCAGCTCATCCGGCTGTGCAACGATCTGCGCCGGGGCAATACCGTGGATGACTTTTTCGATATCCAGTACCTGCACCAGCGTACCGTCAACTTGAGTGACACCGGTGATGAACGATCTGCCGTTGGCACCGAAGGGCGGCGGGCGGATATCAGTCGTCAGGCAATGCACGATTTTGCTGACGGCCTGAACATGCAGGCCCTGCTTCGAACGGCTGACGTCGGTAACGATCAGGCAACCGCCATCCGGGTCGACCAATGGCTTTTCACCAATGGCCCGGCTCAGGTCGATCACGGACAACGAGGCACCTCGCAGCGTGGCAACGCCTTTGACGTGCGGGTGCGATTCGGGAAGTCGTGTCAGGGCAGGGCAGGGGATGATTTCGCTGACTTTCAGCAGGTTGATCGCCATCAACTTGCCGCTGCGTAACGTGAACAGCAGCAGCGAAAGTGAATCTGCTCGGACGTTCTTGGTGGACATATAAACCTTCTGGCAATAATTGTTTTGCCGCAGTAAGCAGCAAACAGCCTTCTCTGGAGAGGTTATCGACCCGGCACAGGCACGCTTTAGGTTTTTTTTGTGCGAAGTCCGGAGTTTTCCTGATCCAGCCAACCTGTCGACAGGAGACTGGATGAAATCCGCAGCAATGAGTCATTAAGACTCCGTGCAGTCAAAATGACTGCTTTATTCACGGTGTCTATTTGACTATTTATCGCTAACTGATTGATTTTAAAGGCTGTAAATTCTGGCATGGTTTCTGATGATGCATGAGTACATTTTTCAAAGCCTGTGTGGCTGGAGTACCTCATGTTAAGCGCCCCGGATCGTGCCATCGTTAAAGCCACCGTGCCACTGCTGGAAAGCGGGGGCGAGACGTTAACGACTCACTTCTACAAAAAAATGCTCGATGAGTACCCGCAAGTAAGGCCGCTGTTCAATCCGGCGCACCAGGCCAGTGGCGATCAACCCAGAGCACTGGCCAATGGTTTGCTGATGTACGCCCGGCACATTGATGAGCTGGACCAGTTGGGTGACTTGCTGACGAAAATAATCAACAAACACGTCGCCCTGCAAATCCTGCCGGAGCACTACCCGATTGTCGGTCGTTGCTTGCTGAGCGCTATCCGCGAAGTGTTGGGTGATGAGATCGCCACGGCAGAAGTGCTGCAGGCCTGGGGCCGTGCTTATCAACAACTCGCGGATGTGCTGATAGGTGCCGAGCGCGCGATCTATGAAGAAAAGGCGCAGGCCCCTGGCGGCTGGCGCGGCACGCGTGAATTCACGCTGACGGCCAAGGTGACTGAAAGCTCGGAAATCACTTCGTTCTATCTTAGGCCCGCAGACGGTGGTCAGTTGCTGGACTTCGCGCCGGGACAGTACATCGGTCTGCAGTTGAAGATTGCCGACGAGGAGGTGCGCCGTAACTATTCGCTGTCAGCGGTGGCGAGTGATGGCCAATATCGGATCAGCGTCAAACGCGAGCCTCACGGCAAGGTTTCCAACTATCTCCACGATCAGCTGCAAGTGGGCGACAGCCTGCAACTGTTCCCGCCATCGGGTGAGTTTACCCTTACGGCCAGTGACAAGCCGCTGGTCTTGATCAGCGGCGGTGTGGGTATCACGCCAACCCTGGCGATGCTCGAAGCTGCACTCGCCACATCGCGCCCGGTGCATTTCATCCACTGCGCCCGCAACGGCAGTGTGCATGCCTTCCGTGACTGGGTTGACGGACTGGCGGCGCGGCATCCGCAGCTCAAACGTTTCTACTGCTATGCCGAAGACGACGGGGTCAGCCCGGCGGGAGACGCCCTTGGCCTGCTTAATCAGTCGCGCCTGGAGCAATGGTTACCCAAGGCGCGAGATGTGGATGCGTACTTCCTCGGGCCCAAGGCTTTCATGAGAGTCATCAAGCGCCAGCTCAAAATCGCCGGCGTGCCGGAGAAGCAAAGCCGCTTCGAATTTTTTGGTCCGGCTTCTGCCTTGGAATGAGGTGCGACAAATAGTCGCGCTCTTCTATATATAGAAGAGGGGCTCCCGTGGAATGCGTTTCCTCAAGCATGGCTGCGACCGATAGGCAAAATGTGCTCCGTTTGTTTCTGTAGGAGCTGCCGAAGGCTGCGATAGCGTACTGCCTGACCAGCC
>NZ_JACONW010000025.1 GCF_014357575.1 Pseudomonas folii
GTGTGCCCAGACGGTAATTTCTCAACAGGTCTACCGTTATCGCGAGCAAGCTCACTCCTACAGCGTCTGTGTTTGACCCGAGGCAACGTGTTTTATCAAACTCTTAACTTTTAGGCGCATGCCGGTACCATAAGGAGACTTTCCCCGAGGACCGGTTAAATGAAACGCCTTGAAGATCTGATCGAACACGATGAACCTGCCCTGCCCTTGTTAAAGGAGTTGCTGAGCACTGCGCAACGCAGCTGCCAGTTGCTTCCTCCTTCACAGGACAACGCCAGAGTATTGATGGGGCTCCAGATCACTACGCGATCAACTTTAGGCGCGGTTGCGTACGAAACCGGAGGCATCCTCATTGATGGAGGCTGGCTACGCTTTCTGGGATCCGGACACGAGCAACTGTCCAGAAACATCCTTGACTGGACCCATCTGCACGACGGTGGCGGTCACCTGTTGGTGGCGGACGACGCAGCAGGCGGTTTCTTTTCAATCAATGGCGGACGTTTCGGAGAAGACGTTGGCTCAATGTATTACTGGGCACCGGACACTCTGGAATGGGAGCCATTGGAAATTGGCTATACAGACTTTCTGGAGTGGGCACTCAGCGACCAAATGCTCATGTTCTATAAAGACCTCAAATGGCCGACATGGCAAGAGGATCTGGAGAAGATGAACGCAGATCAATGCATGACGTTTTATCCGTTCTTGTGGACGCAAGAGGGATCGCTGGAGACAAGCAGCCGCAGAATTGTGGACGTCGCAGAACACTATGAGTTGAACATCGGTTTTGCCAGCAAGTTGGAGAATCCACCGGGCTAGCATACCTCAACCATGGATTTGACACGCAGCCCCTGGCGGGGCGCACGCAGGTTATGACCGCCGCTTAAGTGGGTTGTAATAATGATCGTCCCAGTTTTCAAGGGAAGGCTTGCGGGTCGTGCACGGTTCATATCGGGTGTAGTATGAAAAACCTTCCTCAATAACACGGGGAGCCGCCGTAATGGTCTCTCCATCCTTGACTAGCCAGGTGGACAGCTCGCGCCTGAAATACCGGCGCATGGCGTTGGGGGCAGTGTTGTCGCATGACTCCGCCACCTCGATATACAGCTTGCCCCCATACTCAAGGGTGAAGTCGAGTGATCCGCTGGCGGGAAATTCACCTTTGTAAATAGGGACTCTGATCTGGCCTCCCCCGCAACCCCCTCCTCCATAGCCGGCTACCCCTATGCTGCCCATGCAGAAAAATCTGTCGGCGCCGAGTACGATCTGGTGAATTTTTACTGACGTGTTGGCAAGCGGTTCTCCGTTGTCACCGACCACGCGCAAGGTGAGGTGCATAGGCTCGGGCATTCGAACCCCGTTCGCGACCGGGCTACATCCGGTCAAAGACAGTGTCAACAGGGCCATCGTGGCCAAGAGGGGCAGTGCTTTCATGTGTGGTGTGGTCTTCTATGAAGGATTCCATCCCGGACGTCCGTGCTGTTTCCTTAAACGCACCCGGGTTTAGCCGTGCGGCATTGTTACATGCTTCGCGTGAGTCGACGTTGCAATTGAGGACACTTCAAACCTGTGCGCCGCTTAAGCTGAGAACCACCATTTCCGACCCCATCTGCCTGGCGTATTGTTCCAGGGTATGGCGGGCGATGCTAACCACTTGCTCAGTCAGTTCCATACCAACCCCGGCGCGCCAACAGGCGATGATGTCCAGCGCTTGAGGCCGCGTCACGTTTTCAAGGATGAACAACTTGCCCTCGGCCAACTCTTTGCTGACCAATGCCGTCGGCAACGCACCAATACCAAAGCCGTCACCCACCAAAAGAGTCATGGCGGCGACCGAGTTCACGCAGCTGATTCGCGGGCTGTCGACGCCGCCTGCGTGCAGCAGGTTGAGAATGTCCTGATGCGGACGGGAGTTACGGGAGAAGGTGATGATGCGTTCGGCAGCCAGTTCGTCGATAGACGTGTAGCTGCGCTGGTAGATGGACCCGGCCTGCACGATCCACTCGACCGGCAGTAAGGCCAGATGCTGGTTGCGGACCGCATCACTGCGAACCATGTCGGTCTGCACGATCAGATCCAGATAGCCTTTCTGCAGCTGGTCGCACAAGTTAAGTGATGTATCGACGGTGAGCTCGATTTCAACCGCCGGGTAACACTCCATCAACGTCGATATGAACGGGCTCAACCACGTGTGGATGACCGTATCCATGACGCCGAGCCGCATACAACCCTTGAGATCGCTGGTGGCACTGATCGATTGCTGAAGCGCATGCATCGTGTCGATCATCTGTTCTGCATAGTCGAGCACCCGCTCCCCTTCAGGCGTCAGCGATACGCGTTTGGAGTCACGCAAGAACAGCTTTGCACCGAGCTCCGCTTCCAGAGCAGCAATGCGGTTGGAGATGGAGGCCTGGGTGGTGAACATCTTTTCTGCGGTCAGGCGGAAGCTTTTCAGCCTCGCCACCCAAACGAAGGTTTCGAGAAACTTCAGGTTCATGCGTAACAGCCCGTACCAATAATGGATCTACCCGCACAAAGGGCGTCAGTCAGCAGGATCCACACGCAAGTTGTACGCCAGAATATTCAAAGGCAAAGGTTGCCGAGCGCTCTTAAAGAGTACGCATGATGGCTCGACGGAAGTCATCGATGTGGTGATGGATAGCCTTGATGGCGGCCGCGCTGTCGCGGTTTTCCATGGCAGTGAGTAGCTGCAAATGCTCGTCGTAGATGCGTTCACTGTGGTGCATTTCGGACAATGTAAGGAACCAGAAACGCGCCTGTTTTTCATGCAGCGTGCGGAGTAACTCAGCCAATACCCGGTTGCGTGCAGCGGCGGAAATCGCCAGGTGGAATTGCAGGTCAACTTCCATGAGACCCTTCACGTCCCGACGCTCCAGCAGCGGTTGGGTGCGTCCGATGATTTCGCGCATGTGGATGAAGTCGTCTTCCTGCGCGCGCTCGACGGCCAGCTTCACGCACAGCTCTTCGTTGGTTCTACGCACTTCGATCATGTCGAGAATGTCGTTCAACGATATGGGCGTCACCATCACGCCCTTGCGCGGCAGGATCGTCACCATGCCTTCCATTTCCAGACGGTGCAGCGCCTGATGCACCGGCGTACGGCCCAAGCCAAGCATCTGAGTCAGTTGCGCCTCATTGATCGCTTCGCCTGGACGCAGTTGGCAGGAAATGATGCGTTGCTTGATCTGTACGTACGCCAGTTCGCGCAGGCTTGCACCACTCTTGGCGGCGGGTTTGCCAACAAGATCGGCGGTGGGCAGGTCAGTTGAATCGAGCAATCCGGAAATCCTCATGGGGCGCTGCTGATATATCACTGTATTTCATATCGTCTGGATTGTCGCTTTTCACGCCACCCCAAACCGGTAACAAAAACGCGCCATTAGTACGCACGGCACGCCCAAAAGCGGTGCGATTTGGTAACACAGTGCTTTTTCGATCTTCATAAACTACTTGTTATGTATCTATTAAACACCTGATTAGTATCAATTTAATGCTTAGACAATACTGACTGGCATATCAATTGCCTATTGATAATCATGTGATATATCAGTGTAACTTCACTAACGACTAACACTCTTCCTATCTGAAACGAGGGCCACACATTGACTCAGCTAACTCTCCAGGTCGCCAACCATGGCGCCGTTGTTGTAGAAATCGATCACTTGATCATCGCTGGCTGGGCTGGCCGTAACAGTGCAGCCGTTGAGCATCACATTGCTGAACTGGAAGCTCTCGGCGTTCGTCGTCCAACTCAGATTCCGTGTTTCTATCGAGTGGCCGCCAGCCTGCTGAACCCCGCCGAATCCATTCAGGTGCCGGGCAAGGATTCTTCCGGGGAAACCGAGTTTGTGTTGATTCCGAGCAGTGTTGGCTTGCTGGTCGGCCTGGGTTCTGATCACACGGACCGCAAGGTTGAAGCCTTCGACGTCACCGTTTCCAAGCAAATGTGCGACAAACCGATCGCCGCCACAGCCTGGCGTTTCGATGAAGTCAAGAGCCACTGGGATCAGTTGATCATGCGCACCTGGCGCACCCGCGACGGTGTTCGCAGCCTTTATCAGGAAGGTCCGGTCACCAGCCTGCTGGCACCCGACACGCTCCTGGCCAAGCTCAACGACAATGCCAGCCTCGCGCAAGGCACCGCGATGTTCTGCGGCACCCAGCCGGTGATCGGTGAACTGGGCTACGGCGAAGCCTTCGAGATGGAGTTGTTTGACCCGGTGCTCGATCGCAGCCTGCGCCACGCCTACAGCGTGGAACCGTTGCCAGTCGCGGAGTAATGCAGATGAAGCCAATCAAAGAGCTTGCCGAGGATCTCGCCAGCGGCGCTACCACCAGCGAGGCCTTGGTAACCGAAGCGCTGGAGCGCATCAATGCGCACCGCGCCCAAGGGGGCAAAGCCTACATATCGGTAGATGCAGAAAGTGCTTTGCAAGCTGCACGTGCCAGCGATCTGGCCCGTGCCGCAGGCTATGTGCCCTCCCCGCTGGCGGGACTGCCGGTTTCCATCAAGGACTTGTTCGACGTAACCGGACAGGTCACGGCTGCAGGCTCCAAAGTGTTGGCCGGTAATGCACCCGCCGAGACTGATGCGCTCGTCGTTGCGCGCCTGAAAGCCGCGGGCGCGATTCTGCTGGGCCGTACCAACATGAGTGAATTTGCGTTCTCCGGCCTTGGCTTGAACCCACACTTTGGTTCTCCGACCAGTCCTGCTGCGACCGGACGCATCGCGGGCGGGTCCAGTTCTGGCGCAGCGGTCAGCGTTGCCGAAGGCATGGCGGTTGCCGGTTTGGGTACGGACACCGGTGGTTCGCTGCGCATTCCGGCAGCGTTCTGCGCGTTGGTTGGCTTCAAACCCACAGCCAACCGAGTGTCGGCTCAGGGCGCATTCCCTCTGGCCACAAGCCTGGACTCCATCGGAGCGCTGACCGCCACGGTCGACGACAGCATCGTGCTGGACAGTATTCTGTCAGGCGAGACCCTGGATACCCGGCCTGCTTCGCTCAAAGGCCTGCGTCTGGCAGTTACCCGTGACTTCGTCATGGACGGTGTCGATGCCACTGTCGCCGCCGCCTTCGAACGCAGCTTGCAACGCCTGACTGATGCGGGAGCATCCATTCGCTGGTTCGACTTCCCCGAGTTGCACGACCTGCCAAAGATCAATGCTGCGGGAGGCCTGACGGCTGCCGAAGCCTGGTATTTGCATCAGGGCTGGCTCAGTGGTGAGCAAGCGGCTGACTACGATCCACGCGTGGCGCAGCGTATACGCCGGGGTGAAGCGTTGAGTGCGGCTGATTACCTGCATCTGCTCGCCCAGCGTCAGACCATGATTGACCTCGCCACCCAACGAATGGGCGATGCCGATGCCTGGTTGATGCCAAGCGTTGCCGTGGTACCGCCAGAGCTGGCACCGCTGGAGCAGGACGACGCGCATTTCTTCGCCACCAACGGCCTGGTGTTGCGTAACACCAGCGTGATCAATTTCCTCGACGGCTGCGCAATCAGCCTGCCTTGCCACCTGCCAGGGGAACTGCCGGTGGGCTTGTCCATTGCCGGTCTGAAGGGTCAGGACGCCCGGGTGCTGCAAATCGCCCGCAGTGTCGAACCCCTGCTGCGCACCCCGTAAACCTGAGCGTGATTGTCGTTGCGCTCGCGGCCGTTGCCGCGCGCGCACCGGTATTGCAGCCATCGATAGGCTGCCATCTCTTGATCGATGGAGATGCAACATGAACCACAATCCCGCCCTGAATGGCAGCGCTGCTGACGTCGCGTCCGATCACGCCGCAACCTATCGCAAGATTGCCTGGCGCCTGCTGCCGTTTCTGGTGTTCCTGTTTGTGCTAGCCTGGATCGATCGGGTCAACGTCGGCTTTGCCAAACTGGCGATGCTCGACGATCTGGGCTTCAGCGAAGCGGTCTACGGACTCGGCGCCGGTATATTTTTCATCGGTTACTTCCTGTTCGAAGTACCCAGTAACCTCTTGCTGGAGAAGATCGGCGCACGCCGCACGCTGGCCCGGATCACGATCCTTTGGGGGCTGACATCGATGGCGATGGCCTACGTCTCCAGCCCGATGTCGTTCTACATTTTGCGGTTTCTGCTCGGGGTGTTCGAAGCCGGGTTCTTTCCTGGCGTCGTGCTGTACCTCACCTACTGGTTTCCGGCCGCCCAGCGCGCACGCATCAACGGCATGTTCATGACCTCGTTTGCCATTGCCGGTGTAGTCGGCGGCCCGATTGCCGGCTTCATCATGAGCCGCATGGTAGGTGTCGGGAGTCTGGCGAACTGGCAATGGCTGTTCATTCTCGAGGGCATTCCTTCAGTGCTGGCAGGTTTTGCTGTGCTTCGCTATCTGCCGGAGAAACCCGTCAATGCCAAATGGCTGAGCTCTGCAGAACAGCAGATGGTCAGCGCGGTGATTGCTCGCGAAGACGCGGAGCCGGAAAAACACAGCGACCTCAAGGCGCTGGTCCGTAACCCCAAGGTCTGGCTGTGTACGCTGGTGTATTTCTGCATTGTCTCGGGGAACGCCACCATCGCGTTCTGGACGCCTTCGGTGATCAAGTCGCTGGGTGTCAACGACACCATGAGCATCGGTTTGCTGGCAGCAATCCCTTTTATCGTGGGTACCCTGGCCATGCTGTGGAATGGTCACCATTCGGATAAAACCGCCGAACGTCGCATCCACTGCGCCACGGCAGCCTTGCTCGCAGGATTGGGCCTCATCGCAACCGGCCTGTGCCTGGGTAACGCAACCATGGCCTTGATCGCGCTGACCATTGCAGCAGCCGGGATTCTCGCGGCGTTTCCGGTTTTCTGGTCAATCCCCGGCGCGTTCCTCGCGGGGACTGCGGCAGCGGGCGGCATTGCACTGATCAACTGCATCGGCAACCTGGCTGGCTTCATCGCGCCTTACATGATTGGCTGGCTGCGCACCTTGACTGGCAGCCTTGCGGCGGGCCTGTACTTCGTTGCTGCGTTGGAGATTCTGGCTGCAGTGCTGGTGTTCTGCCTGTTCAAGGATGTGAAAGTCAGCCGTACGAAGTGAGCTGTGGGAGAGTCTCTGTTTGCATGCAATCTCGCAGGACCGGCTCCCACAGGGTTGAGTTGATCTGTTCCGCGCCACTGCCCACAAAAAAGCCCCCGGACCATTTGGCCGGGGGCTTTCTTTATACCTTGTCTCGCTACAACCTATTTCTCCAACGGCTTACCTGCCGTCTCCCTGGCGCAGATCAGCGCGATCAGCGTGATGCTCAACGCTGCGCACACGTAAAGCGAAACTGCCAACGTCGAGCCATAGGATTTATACAAAGAGGCGATAATCAGCGGAGCGAAGCCACCACCGATAATTCCCGCCAGCGTATAAGCCAGCGACGAACCGGCATACCGGACGCGAGTCGGAAACTGCTCGGTAACGAAGGCAGCTTGCGGTCCGTACATCGCCGCGTGAATGACCAGGCCCACGATCACTGCGACACAGATTGACAGTGGCTGAGCCGTATCCATCAGTTTGAAGAACACAAACGCCCAGACCATCGCGCACAGCGCGCCGCCGATGTACACCGGTCTGCGGCCGATCTTGTCCGAGAGGATGCCGAACAGCGGTACACAGATCGCATTCAACCCCGCGCCAATCATCGTTGCAGTCAGCGCCAAAGGACGCGGCAAGTGCAGGACCGTGGTCACATACGTCAGCGTAAATACCACGACCAGCGCATACAGCACATCCGAACCCACCCGTGCGCCGCCCGCCAGCAGCAGCCGACGCCAGTGATTGCTGAAGACTTCCTTGATGGGGGTCTTTGCCGTTGCATTGTGTGCTTCGATTTCCTTGAAAACCGGCGTTTCTTCCACTCCGCGACGCAGCCAGAGACCAAAGATCACCAGCGCGACGCTGGACAGGAACGGGATGCGCCAGCCCCATGACTGAAAGTCTTCGGGGCTCAGTCCCCATGAAACCAGCGCGATGAAGCCAGTGCCCAGCAACGTACCGCAGGAAGGGCCGACCTGAGTGAACGATGCATTACGACCGCGTTGATGCTGCGCGCCGTGCTCCATGGAAAGTAAAACCGCGCCCGCCCATTCGCCGCCAATTGCCGCGCCCTGCACGAAGCGCAACGCCACCAGCAGAATCGGACTCCAGATACCCCACGCGGCGTAAGTCGGCAATAGCCCCATAAGCCCCGTAGCGACACCCATCAGAACCAGCGTAGTAACCAGCACGAAACGGCGGCCGAGCTTGTCGCCCAAGTGACCAAAAACAATGCCCCCCAAAGGCCGGGAGATGTAGCCGACAGCATAGGTAGAGAACGCGAGAATAGTGCCGGTGAGAGGATCAAACGACGGGAAGAAAATCGCATTGAAGACCAGCGCCGCCATCAGGTTGTAGACCGTGAAGTCGTACCACTCCAGCGTCGTGCCAATGGTACTGGCGGCTGCGAGGCGACTCATCTTCTTGCCCGAAGCCACGGGCGCTGAAGAGGCAACCGGTGGGGAGTCGGACAGCGCCTGCGAGGTTTGCGTTGTACTCATCATGTTCTCCATTAATCAACAATGAAGAAATGATCTGTCGACACATCGAGGCCTGACAAACGGGTTTTTTACACGGCAACGATCAGTTTTTCTTGTGCAAAATGGCCTGCGCACCAATCAAGTGCCACGAATGAACCACGCTGGCGCAATCTCCGCCAATGTTGAGGAAAATGAGGCTTATTGTGAATGGATCTTGATGCGCACAAGGTCCAGAAAATAATCCAGAACTGCCGACGAATTGCTATCGGACCACGCCATTGCGATCCCGCTTGATAGCTCGCTCGCTTCATCCCTGAGCTGACGATAAACAACCCCGTGCCGCGTTACGTTTTTGAGTGATGCGGAGACAAACGCCATACCCCGCCCCTCAGCAATCAAGCCCAGTAATATGTGATGGTCGTCGGGTTCAGGGATCGTACGAGGCCTGAAGTTATGGCGCTCAAAGATTGCCTGGCAATGGTCATAAAACCCTGGGTTCAGCCGACGCTCGAATCGGAATATCGCCTCGTTGTTCAGGTCAGCAAAACCTAGCTTGCGCTTACGCGCGAGGGAATGACTGGCTGGCAGAGCGATCAGTACTGGCTCCTCCAGGAGCGTTTCGACATGCAGTCCTTTGGCCTCGGTATGCAGACCGATAAAAGCCACATCCATCGTGCCGCTCTTGATGTCCCGCACAAGGCTGATCGAGTGTTTGCCCGTAGTCTTGACCATCAAACCCGGATGGCGCAGCCGTAAGAGCTCCGACACATCGGGAATAATGCTGCGATCAAATACAGTTGTATAACCCACGCAGAATCGGCCGCATTCAATCTCGCGCGTTGCCTGTGCAATAGCCACAGCCTTCGCCGCTTGTGCCAGTGTTCGTTTGACCTCAGGCAGAAATGCCAGGCCTGCCGCAGTAAGCGTTACCCCGGTTTGAGTCCGCAGAAACAGTTCGACGCCAAGTTGATTTTCCAACTGACGGATTTGCCTGCTGAGTGGCGGCTGGGAAATGTGCAAGCGCGTTGCTGCACGCCCAAAGTTGAGTTCTTCGCTGAGTGCAAGGAAGTAACGGAACTGTCGCAGATCAATGGCTTCGTTCATACCGAAAAGGTATCACCCAAAAGGTATTGGATCAAAGCTCCGCGGCAGTCCTATGGTGGGTTATACACTTCAGTGGAGCAGGGAATTATGGAAAACGAACGGTATGCCAGAGGCTTGGCAAAGCTCAGAGAGATCGATGGTCAAGCGGGCGAAAACGTTATTGAAAGCCTGAAAGACATTGCACCTGATTTCGCACGGTTACTCATAGAGTTTCCGTTTGGCGATATCTATTCAAGACCGGGTCTAGACCTCAGAAGCAGAGAGCTGGCAGTCGTCGCAGCGCTCACCGCCATGGGCAACGCCGCACCGCAACTCAAGGTGCATATCCACGGCGCTCGCAACGTCGGCTGCACTGAACAAGAGATTATCGAAATCATCATGCAGATGGCCGTGTATGCAGGATTCCCCGCTGCGTTGAACGGTTTGTTTGCTGCCAAGGAAGTGTTTGCACAGCACGACAGCCCATAGCTGTCTGTGTGGTGTTCTATGTGGGAGCGGTGCTTGCCCGCGATAAAGGCGACACGGTCTGAAGGATATACCGCGGTGTTCGTATCACGGGCAAGCACCGTTCCCACATAAATCGCATCTATTCAGTGATTTATGTTTGTTTTATAAAAGCTCTCAATCAGTGTCATATCGACTTTCTAACCGAGCGTTTAAAACACATCGACAACGTCTAGGATAACTAGCGTGTGGTGCGTCCCAGTTGCCAGACCCGAGCGACATCCCTTGCCCGTTCCTGCAATAAACGCGGTGCGTCCTGACAGGCTTCTACCAGGGTCATCGGACCGGAAACTACCGAAAAGGCAGCGGTAATACCGTGCTGATACAGCGCTTCATAGCCTTCTCCCAATGTTCCGGCAAGTATCACCACCGGCACGCCATGCTTCTGGGCGACGCGGGCCACGCCCATGGGGGTTTTGCCTCTCAGGGTCTGGAAGTCGCAACTGCCCTCCCCGCTGATCACCAGGTCTGCGTCCCGGACTTTTTCTGCAAGGCCAACCAGTTCAGCCACCACTTCAACACCCGGTCGAAACCCTGCCCTCAGGAATGCTTTCGCGGCAAAGCCCATGCCTCCGGCGGCACCCGCGCCGGGTTCGTCTCGCACATCGCGTTCGAGGACGGCCGCGCAACAATCGGCGTAGCGCGCCAGTGCGTGATCCAGCGATTGTATTTGCTCAGGGCTTGCACCTTTTTGCCGGCCAAAGGTAAAGGAGGCCCCTTGTGGTCCGCACAGCGGGTTATCGACATCAGCGGCGATCTCAAAGCTGACCGACTGCAAACGGGGGTCCATACCACTCAGGTCGATGCGCGCAAGATCGGCGAGCGCGAGACCGCCGGGAGCCAACGGTTTTTCTTGCACATCATAAAACCGCACACCCAATGCAGTGAGCATGCCCGCACCGCCGTCGTTGGTTGCGCTGCCGCCGATGGTCAATACGACTTTCTCGGCACCTGCATTCAGAGCTTCGACAATCAATTGGCCAGTACCGACAGTCGACGTGATGCAGGCGTTGCGCTGTGCCACCGCCACCAGTTGCAGACCGCTGGCTTCAGCCATTTCGATGATTGCAGTACGCGACTCGGGCAACCAACCCCATTGAGCGGTAACGTCTGTGCCCAGTGGGCCGGTGACAATGTGCTGACGTCGTTCACCGTCGAGTACTGCCAGGATTGCATCCACGGTGCCCTCACCGCCGTCGGCCATGGGGCATTGAACCAGTTCTGCGGAAGGGAAAACTTCAGCCAGGCCCAGCGCGATAGCTTGAGCAACATCGGCCGCACTCAGGCTGTCTTTAAACGAATCAGGTGCTATGACGATCTTCATTGATGCTCTCCGGCGATCTATTTGTTGTGCCTTCAGGCTGACACCTTACCCATCGTGCAAGCTTTAGTCTGCGGTCATGTGTAATAGCTGCGCGTAAGTACCCGGCGCTTGCGGACCACCGGTCAGGCTCAGCACGCCGATGAAGCGCCCATCAAGGTCCGGTCACCGTTTTTACAAGTCAGCTGCGCGACACCAAACAAGCGGACCGAGAAATACAAATTGGTCGGTCCAATTCAGGATAAATAAATATTGGTCTTGCCAATAAAATTCCCGGCGTGTAGTTTTCAGGCGTGATCATCCGAGCGGGCACCTGCCCGACTACAACAAAAAGAGATCAACAAAAAGAGATCCTCCTGATGTGTAGATATCCCGCCTGCAGCGCGCTCGGTGCCCTTTCCCCGACCAAGGAGCATCAGCATGCTGACCGTCATCTGTAACGAACCCGGCTCGTTAACCGCTATCGAACGCGATAAGCCGCTCAGAAAAGCCGGAGAAGTCCTCATCCGCGTCAAGCGCGTGGGTGTCTGCGGCACCGACCTGCATATTTTCACCGGCAACCAGCCTTACCTCGAATACCCACGAGTCATGGGCCATGAGTTCTCCGGGGTCGTCGAAGACGCCGACAGCACCAGCGAGCTTGCTGCTGGCGACGTGGTTTACGTGATGCCCTACCTTTCATGCGGGACATGCATTGCCTGCAAACAGGGCAAAACCAACTGCTGCACCCGAATCCAGGTGCTGGGGGTTCACTGCGACGGGGCGTTCACCGAATACCTGAGCATCCCCCAGGCATTCGTTCATAAAGCGGCGGGTGTTTCTCTTGATCAGGCCGCGATGATCGAATTTCTCTCGATCGGAGCCCATGCGGTGCGTCGCTCAAATGTGCAGGCGGACAAGCGCGTGCTGGTGGTCGGCACCGGTCCGATTGGCATGGCCGCGGCGATCTTCGCTAGTCTTCGCGGCGCGAAGGTCACGGTACTGGATACCCGCGAAGACCGTCTGGCCTTCTGTAGCCAACACTTGAACATTCAAGAAGCGGTGCAAATCGGCGAAGGCGACAAGCAGGCTTTGGCCGACCTCACAGAAGGTGATTTTTTCGACGTGGTATTCGACGCCACTGGCAATGCCCGGGCCATGGAACGCGGCTTCGAGTTCATCGCGCACGGCGGCACCTACGTCATGATTTCAGTGGTTCGGGACTCAATCACCTTCTCCGACCCTGAGTTTCACAAGCGTGAAGCCACCCTGATGGGCAGCCGTAACGCCACCAAGGAGGACTTCCACTATGTGGAGGAATGCTTGCGCAACGGCCTGATCCCGGATGCAGCGCTGAACACCCATCGGCTGACGCTCAAAGATGTTGCCGAATCGTTCACCACACTGCTCGACCCGAAACAGGGCGTCGTCAAAGCCATCATCGAGTGCTGAAAAAACGCATTTAGAGGACGCACCATGAACCAGCCCTCCTTGCTTGTTTTGTCACCCGGGGATGACGTCGCTGTCGCCCGAGGTGACATCGCCGAAGGCCAGCAGCTCAGCGCCGACGGCATTGAGCTGATCGCCCGGCAGTCGATTCCGTCCGGCCACAAGATTGCCCTGCGCGGCGTATCGACCGGGCAACACGTGCTCAAGTATGGCCAGCCCATCGGCCAGGCAACGCAGAACATCGAGCCCGGCGACTATGTCCATGTGCATAACCTGGCCATGCCGACCGTTAATTCCGAACACAGCGTGCAGAACGTCTATTCGCCCACTGCATTGAGCCACGAGCCAGCCACGTTCGAAGGTTACCTGCGCGACGATGGACGGGTCGGCACCCGCAATTACATTGGCATCATTTCCAGCGTCAACTGCTCCGCAACTGTCTGCAAGCACATTGCCCAAGCGTTCACTGCCGAGCGCCTGAAGGACTTTCCCAATGTTGATGGCGTGGTTGCCATCACCCATGGCAGCGGTTGCGGCATGGGCGCCAAAGGTGAAGGCATCGACATCCTCAAGCGGACGTTAAGCGGCTACGCGAATCACGCCAACTTTGCCGGTGTGCTGTTGATTGGCCTGGGGTGTGAGGTCAACCAACTGACCCCATTGCTGGATGAGCTTGACGACCGCGCAGCCCTGTTGAAGGCCAGTCTGATCATCCAGGATGCGGGCGGCACACGTGAAACCGTACAACGCGGCATCGCCCATATAGAGGCAATGTTGCCAATCATCAATAAATTCCAGCGTACAACCGTAGCGGCCAGCAACCTGTGCGTCGGTCTGCAATGCGGCGGTTCAGACGGTTATTCGGGCATCACCGCCAATCCGGCACTGGGCGCAGCGGTCGATCTGTTGGTGCAACAAGGCGGCACCGCGATACTTTCGGAAACCCCTGAAATCTACGGCGCTGAACACTTGCTCACGGCCCGCGCCGCCGCCCCGGAAATCGCAGCGCAATTGATGGAGCGGATTCGCTGGTGGGAAGCCTACGTCCGCCACAACGACGGTGACATGAACAACAACCCCTCGCCCGGCAACAAGGCCGGGGGCATCACCACCATTCTGGAAAAATCCCTGGGTGCGGTGGCCAAAGCAGGTGCTACCGGCTTGATGGGGGTTTACCAGTACGCTGAAACCATTAAAGCCCGGGGGCTGGTGTTCATGGACACGCCGGGCTATGACCCGGTGTCTGCGACAGGTCAGGTGGCAGGCGGTGCGAACCTCATTTGCTTTACCACCGGCCGGGGTTCGACGTACGGTTGCAAGCCCACACCCTCGCTGAAGATTGCTACCAATACGGGGCTGTTCCAACGCATGGAGCTGGATATGGATTTCAATGCCGGGGGGATTGTCGACGGGGTTGAGTCCGTGGCCGAGTCAGGTCAACGGTTGTTCCAGTTGATGCTCGATACCGCCTCCGGACGGCAAACCTGCAGTGAAGAAAATGGCTTGGGGGATAACGAGTTTTTGCCATGGCAGATCGGCGCGGTGATGTGATAGCGGCTTGAATCCAGACAGCATGGACGGTTTCATTAGCGGCGAAACAATCGGTCGCTATGGTAGCCTTCGCCAACTTTCCGAGGGACGCCGTCGCCATGGTTTCACCGATCAACGCCGCTGAGCGAAAGCCGTATCAGAAAATCGCCGATCAATTGCGCAATTACATTGCGCAGGCGGACTTCAAAACCGGTGCCAGGCTTCCCCCTGAACGTGACCTGACGCGGTTGCTGGGGGTATCGCGACCTTCGCTGCGCGAGGCTTTGATTGCACTGGAGATCGAAGGCGCCGTCGAAATCAAGATGGGCTCAGGCGTTTATGTGCGCGCCAACCAAAAGGAAGGCAGCAGCAAACCTGTGACGTTGGGCGAGAGCCCCTCGGAGTTGATGCAGGCCCGAGCGTTGATCGAAGGCGAAAGCGTGATTCTGGCCTGTTTGCATGGCAAGAAAAGTGACTACCGCTATTTGCAGGACTGCATCGACGCCATGCGCGCAAGCATTGCCAACGGCCTGCCACCGCTGGAGGACGACCGCAAATTTCATCACCGTCTGGCTAAAATGAGCGGCAACTCGGCACTGGTGCGAATTATCACTGCACTGTTTGATGAGCGACACAATCCAATTTCTGCTCACCTCAGCAAGCATTCAGAGAACGCGTCAACCTGGGAAGCGGCAGTCATTGAGCATGAGGCGATTCTGCGTGCGGTTGCCAATAAGGACGTGCTCGGCGCCCAGACCTCGATGCGCCAGCATTTGAGTCGCTCGGAAGGACGCTGGCTGCAGGCGCTGGAGCCTGAGGATGTCAGGAGTTAGTGTTGACTTTATATCTGTGGCGCCTGCATCGCGGGCAAGCACCGCTCCCACATGAGATCGCAGCTTCCTGCTGGAGCCGCGCTTGCCCGCGAACCAGTCGACGCGGTATGGCAGAAAAACTGCTTTATCGTTCTTCGCGGGCAAGCACCGCTCCCACAGGAGATCGTAGCTCCCTGTTGGAGCCGGGCTTACCCGCGAACCAGTCGACGCGGTATGGCAGAAAACCGCTTTATCGTTCTTCGCGGCAAGCCTCGCTCCAACAGGGGAACACGGTCTCATGTGGGAACCGGGCTTGGTCTGGGCTGCACTCGAGCGATATATGTGTGGCGTCCGCATCGCAGGCAAGCCCGGCTCCCACATGAGATCGCATTCCCCCTGTGGGAGCGGTGCTTGCCCGCGATATAGGCGCTAAGGTCTATCAGACGGACAACATCAACTCAACTGCTGCCGCACAGCCAGTTCCACCCCGCGAATCTCTGCCAGGCCTTTGAGCCGACCAATCAGCGAGTAACCAGGATTGCTCTTGCGATGTTGATCGTCCAGCAATTGATGCCCATGGTCCGGGCGCAATGGCAGGCGTGGGCCGCCTTCGCGTTCACGTCTACGCTCCTCGGTGACCAGCTCACGGATAACCCCGACCATATCAACGTCGCCGCCCAGGTGATGGGCTTCGTGGAAGCTGCGCGGGTCCGCCTCGCGGCGGGTTGAGCGCAGGTGCGTGAAGTAGATGTACGGCGCAAAGTGCTTGGCCATGGCCACAAGATCGTTGTCTTCGCGTACACCGTAAGAGCCGGTGCAGAACGTCAGGCCATTGGCCTGGCTAGGCGCGGCGTCCAGCAACCATTGCGCATCGGCGGCGGTGGACAGAATGCGCGGCAGCCCCAGCAGTGCACGGGGTGGGTCGTCCGGGTGGATCGCCATCCGCACGCCAACTTCCTCCGCCACCGGAATCACTGCACGCAGAAAGTACCCCAGATGCTCACGCAAACGGGCTTCGTCGATATCAGCGTAAGTACGCAGCAAGGCTCGAAAATCTTCCAGGGTGTAATGCTCCTCGGCGCCCGGTAAACCTGCAATCAGGGTATTGACCAACGCCTGGCTCTGGCTTTCGGTCAGCCCTTCAAAATAGGTTTTGGCCTGCTGAATATCCTCGGCACTGTACTCGGCTTCTGCCCCCGGACGCTTGAGGATGAACAGGTCGAAGGCGGCAAACGCGGTCTGGTCGAAACGCAGTGCCCAACCACCGTCTGCCAGTTCCCAGGCCAGGTCGGTACGTGTCCAGTCCAGGACCGGCATGAAGTTGTAGCAGACGATATCAATGCCGCAACTGGCCAGGTTACGCACGCTCTGCTGGTAGTTGGCGATGTACTCATCACGTCGGCCGCAGCCGCGCTTGATGTCTTCATGTACCGGGATGCTTTCCACCACTGACCAGGTCAGGCCAGCATCTTCGATCATTGCTTTGCGCGCCGCGATGGCCTCTACTGGCCACACTTCGCCGTTGGGGATTTCATGCAGCGCAGTGACGATGCCGGTCGCTCCGGTTTGCCGGACATCCGCCAGGGAGATCGGGTCTTTGGGGCCAAACCAGCGCCATGTCTGTTCCATGTGCTTCTCCTTTCTTGTTAGTGGTGTGCAGCGAAGCGTTGCAGCACGCTGCTGATACCTTCGCCAACCAGCGAGCTGTAAGCCTGTTGCACGGCGTCACGAAACGCCGGGCGATTGGCCAATGCCGCCGGGAAAACCTCATCCAGTTCGAGAAATGCGTCTACCAGAGCCGCATCTTCGAAACGCCCCGCCAGATCGGCAAAAGTGGCGTTCAATGGATCGTCGATAACCTGCTCCGTCGGCTGCGTGCAGTAACGAATCCAGGCCGCGACGCCCAAAGCGGTACAAGCGATATCGCGACCGTCGTCAAGCAACTGCTGTGCGCCGAGCAGCCAGCGTTGCGGCAGCTTTTGCGAACCGTCCATGGCAATCTGGCGCAGGCGATGTTGCAGGCTGTCATTGGCAAAGCGCGCTTTCAAATCACGGGCATAGAGGGAAAGATCGATGCCCGCAGGCATGTCCAGCGTGGGTGCGGCTTCATGGGCCATGTAATGCTCAATGAGACCTGCCATCCGGGCGTCGTTGACCGCCTCGAACACCAACTCATGTCCCGCCAGCACACCCACGTAAGCCAATAACGAATGGCTGCCGTTGAGCATGCGCAGCTTCATCGTTTCGAAGGGCTGCACGTCGTCGACCATCTGTACGCCTTCCACTTCCCAGTCAGGGCGACCCAGCGGAAAGTTGTCCTCGATGACCCACTGGCTGAAGCTTTCACAGACCACGGCCGCTGGGTCATGGCAGTCCAGTTGTTGCTCCAGACGACCGAAAGACTCTGCGGTCATGGCCGGGACAATACGGTCGACCATGCAACTGGGAAACGCCACGTGCTGGTCGACCCACTGCGCCAGGTCTTGATCCTGCTCTACCGCCAGGCCGCGCACCGCTTGCCGGGTACGCTGGCCGTTGTCAGGCATGTTGTCGCAACACAGGACAGTGAAAGCCGGGATGTCAGCTGCCCGACGACGGCGCAAGGCTTCGAGGACGATACCGGGCGCCGAACGCGGCGTGTGCGGATGAGCAATGTCATGGGCAATCGTCGGATCTTCAAGGCGCAGTTGCCCGGTTGACGGGCTCAGGCAGTAGCCTTTTTCGGTGACGGTGAGCGTGACAATCCGCGTTTGCGGCTCGGCCATGCGCTGCAACAGTTTTTCCAGCTCGTCACCGCCCTCGCCCGCATACAGCGCCTGGCGCACGACAGCAATTTCCCGCAGCGTCACGTGCTCACGGTCGCGGTACTCGGCGACGTGGTAGCGGCCATCCTGCTCGCGCAATAGATCAACCACGGCGCGATTGGAACGCAGGTTGGCGCTGCATAAGCCCCAACTGCTCTGGCCATGACGGTTGAGGTTGCGTTGAAGGTAGACCGCCTGATGGGCTCGATGAAACGCCCCCAGGCCCAAATGCACGATACCGATCTCCGAGGCAGGGTCGGCAGCAGGCACACGGTTCACAATTGGCATCGAAACGCTCCTTATGTTCTGGGATGGCTCAAGGCCGAATCATGCTGCGGGATCTGCACAGCCGCCTCACCCGTGTCTGCAGCGCTCAGCGGTTTTACGTAACGCGCCACGCACACGGCGCCGATTACGGTCAACAGCCCCGCCAACAGGAAGGCACTGGTGAACGAGCCGGTAAACTGCACCAGAAAACCGGTCAGGGTCGGGCCAATGATGCCTGAGGTGTTCGCCAGGAAATGCATGAAGCCACTGACCCCACCCACGCGTGCGGCAGGCACGGTGTCCTGAATGATCGCCCAGTAAATGGCACCGGTCAGGTAGAGGAAGAACACGGCCAGCGCAACAAGAATGACCGCCGGATAAAGTGTTTTGACGATCCCGGCCACCGCAATACAGGCAGCGCAGGCCAGCAGGCACGTGACCAGCACCACTTTGCGGGAGAACATCATCCGCCCGGTCTTCTTGAACACGAAATCGGAAATGAAACCGCCGAGGGCCAGACCGAGGAAACCCAGCAGCCACGGAATAACGGTCGCTATGCTCATGTCCTTGACGTTCAGGCCATGGGCCATGGTCAGGTAGCTGGGGAACCAGGTCAGGAAGAAAAACAACGTGTAGTTATAGGAAAAGAACGCCAGAGAGGTGAACAGGACCGTAGGTTGCTTGAGGTAATAACGCAGCGGATGCACCGGCAACGAAGCCACTTCGCTCGTGCCTTCGGCGCGCTGGATCTCTTCAGCCACCTTGCCTTCGGGTTTGTCCTTGACGAACTTGAACCACACTGCAGCCCAGATCAGGCCTACCACCATGATGATAATGAATGACACTTTCCAGCCGTAGCTGATGGCAATGAAGCCTACCACCGGCCCGGAAATCGCCCCGCCCAGCGGCGTGCCGGACATGGACGAACCCAGTGCCCGCGCACGTTGCTTGGGCGTGTACCAGTTGTTGACCATCTTGCTCGTGGTGACGCTCAACGGCCCTTCACCCATGCCGAACAGGATGCGGATCAGCACCAACGAAGCGAAACCTACGGTCAGCACAGTCAGGCCGCTGAACAACGACCACAACACCATCGCCAGCAGCAGCGTGGTTTTTGCGCCGTAGCGATCAGCCGCCCAGCCACCGATGAAGTTGAACGCCGCGTAGCCGACGAAAAAACTGCTGAAGATCATGCCCATTTCACCTGTCGTCAGACCGTAGTCCTTCTGGATGAAAGGGGCTGCCACGGACAATGCAGAGCGATCCAGGTAGTTAATGACGCCTGCCAGGAACAGCATGATGATAATTAATGTACGACCTTGACCAAACATTGGAACCTCCCGCTTTTTATGTTTATTCGGTGAGGGTGCCCAAAGGGCACTCGTTTCTACAGGGGACTAGTGACGCGCTTCACCCAACTGCACCAGCACCTTGCGGGTCTGTTCAGGATAGTGTTCGATCAGGTCGATGGCCGCAGGCATCTCGTCGAAAGACACCTGATGGCTGACCAGTTCCTGAACCTGCAATTTGCCGCTGGCAATCAGCTCGATCACCTTGGGGAACTTGCGGTTGTTCAGGCGCGAACCCACCAGGGTCAGCTCCTTCTTGATCATTTCCAGTTGCACCAGATCACTCGGTGTCGCGTTGAAGCCCAACAGGCCAATACGCCCGGCTGGCGAGGCCAGGCGAACCATTTGCGGCATCAGGGACGGAATGCACGCCGCGTCGACAATCAGCGGGACGCCTTCGCCATGAGTCAATTCGCGCATCGTGGCCTCAACGTCGACCGCCTGACCATTGAGGGTGTGACTGGCGCCGAGGGCTTTGGCGGTTTCCAGCCGCGCGTCGATCACGTCGGTGACGGTGATATCGGTCAAACCCAGGGCCCGGGCCATCTGCACCAGGGTCAGGCCAATCACCCCAGCCCCGTAAATCAGCAGACTGTCACCCGGATGCACCTGCATGCGATCCAGCACATTGAGCGCGATGGAGTAAGGTTCTACCAATGCCGCGTGGCTCAAAGACATCGAGTCCGGCAGGCGATGGGCGTTACCGGCCGGGACGCAGACTTGCTCGCTGAAACCACCGTCGCGGTGCACCCCAATCACTTGCAGTTTTGTGCAGACGTTAGGGCGGTTGATCCTGCACGGGTAACACGTGCCGCAACTGATCACCGGGTCGATGCACACGCGGTCGCCGGCCTTGAGGTGTTCAACGCCCTCGCCCACTTCGCGAACCACGCCAGAGAACTCATGACCGGTGACCCGTGGGAAGCGCACGAAAGCGTTCTGCCCGTGAATGATGTGCATGTCCGAGCCGCAGATACCGGCGTAGGCGACGTCAACCTTGACTTCGCCGGGTGCGACTTGCGGCACCTCGACCTGGGCCAGGCCGAACTCAAAAGGTGCTCTTACTTGAAAAGCTTTCATCGGATAACTCCTGTCAGGGCGGCCGCCGCCTGATGTTCTTGTTGTGGTAAATCGTTTTTTACTGGTATCGAAGCTGGGCTTACCAGTGCCAGAGCGTGCCGTCTTCAAGGCGATTGACCGGCAGGCTGGCGCGTTTGTAGGGGTATTTCGCCGCGAGGTTCTCGTCAATGTCGACGCCATGTCCCGGAGTTTCGCCCGGAGTGAAATGGCCGTCTTCAAAGCGATAGGCGTGAGGAAAGACTTCGTCTATTCGCTCGTCGTGGGGCATGTGTTCCTGAATGCCGAAGTTAGGCACCCAGGTATCGAAATGCAGGGCAGCGCCCATGCACACCGGCGACAGGTCTGTAGCCCCGTGAAAGCCGGTACGAACCTGGAACAACGCAGCAAAGTCCGCAATGCGTCGCACATGGGTAATGCCCCCTGCGTGTACCAGGGTGGCGCGGATGTAGTCGATCAACTGCTCCTGGATCAGCTCGCGGCAGTCATGAATCGAGTTGAAGACTTCACCCACCGCCAATGGCGTAGTGGTGTGCTGACGGATCAGGCGAAACGCAGCCTGATTTTCAGCCGGGGTGCAGTCCTCCAGCCAGAACAGGTTGAACGGCTCTACAGCTTTACCCAGCCGACCCGCTTCGATAGGCGTGAGGCGGTGGTGGACGTCATGAAGAATGTGCAAGTCGTCACCGAAACGCTCGCGAACGGCTGCAAACAGTTTGGGTACATAGTTGAGGTATTTGGCGGTGTCCCACATATGTTCGGCAGGCAGGTCACTGTCGGCTGGCTCATAGCGCTCGCCGCTGCGCTTGGCCACGCCATAAGTGGTCGCAATCCCTGGAATCCCACACTGCACGCGCACCGCTTTGTAACCCAGCTCCACATGGCGGGCGACTTCGTCCAGGCAACCCTCGATGTCCTTGCCGGTGGCATGCCCGTACACCATCACCCGCTCGCGGCTCTTGCCACCCAGCAACTGATACAACGGCATGTTGGCGGCCTTGGCCTTGATGTCCCATAGCGCAATGTCTACTGCGGCAATCGCGGTCATGGTCACCGGACCACGGCGCCAATAGGCCCCGCGATACAGGTACTGCCAGATGTCCTCGATACGGTGGGCATCGCGACCGATCAGCGCGGGCAGCACGTGTTCTTCAAGGTAGGCGACCACCGCCAGTTCGCGGCCATTGAGGGTCGCATCACCAATGCCATAAATACCGGCATCCGTGACGATTTTAAGAGTGATCAGGTTGCGACCCGGACAGGTCACGATCACGCGGGCTTCAATGATTTTCATCAGTTGCGGGCCTCTGCGGCAAAAGAAAAAGAAGGCATATCCAGACTGGGCATCGCGGCTACGGGGATCAATGCACCGCGATGCTGAACGACTTGAGCGGCCAGTCGATGTCCCCACTGAGCCGCGAGATCCGGGGCACCGCCTTGCAGGCGACAGGAGAGATATCCGGCGCTGAACGAATCGCCTGCCGCCGTGGTGTCGACGATGTTGCGCACGGCTTCGGCAGGCACTTCGAAGCGCTGGCCGGCGCAGTTGATCAGGCATGACGCCGCGCCGCGCTTGAGCACGACCTCGTCCACGCCAAAGTTCGCATAGGCACTGAACAAGGCCTCCACGTCTGGGTAAGCGAACAGGGCTTCGTCATCCTCCCAGGTGATCAGGGCCAGATCGGTCAGGCGCAGGATGTCGCTATAGGCCTGGCGAGCTGCGTTGGCGTCAGGCCAAAGGTGAGGACGGAAGTTGTTATCGAAAACGATCCGGGTGCCGGATTCACGGGCTTGAGCCACCGCCTGCAGCAGGCGCTCGCGACCATCGGGCGTGAGAATCGCCAGGCTGATGCCGCTCAGGTAGAGGTAGTCGTAGTCGGCCAGCGCCTGCAGCATTGCATCTGCTTCAGGCCCGTCGAACATGCGCCGCGCTGCAGCCTGGCCGCGCCAGTACACAAAGCGACGCTCGCCACGAGTATCGGTCTGGATGACGTAAAGCCCCGGCAATGCGTCCTTGATCACCCTGACGTGCCGGTTGCCGACGCCCTCGTCACACCACAACTGGCGCATGGCGTCGCTGAAGCTGTCCGCGCCGATGGCGGTCACGTACTCCACGGCGATGCGTGCAGCTGGATTCAATCGGGCGAGATAGACGGCCGTGTTCAGCGTGTCACCGCCAAACGTCTGGCTGAAGTCCGAGGCTGACTCGGCACGCATCTCGATCATGCACTCACCCACCATCGCTACCGTGACGGGTTTGTGTGAAACGGATTGCGGCTGTTGTCTTGAAATCGCATTCATCGTTACGCGCCTTTATTATTTTTAAAACGGCGTTTCATTTGCAGCTTGGGGCGGAGTTTTGATCAGATTTTGAAGCTCGTCAAGAAAAATGAAACAGCGTTTTGATTCGCTAGCGTATATTCTTGGGTTTTCCGTTCCCGTTGGAGCCTTCATGGACAACAGCACTCTCCAGAACAATGAACTGGTCTCCGCAGTAGGCCGGACCATGGCGGTACTAGAGGCATTGGCAGAACATCCCGAGGAAAGCGGCGTATCGGAAATCGCGCAGAAACTGGACATGTCCAAAAGCACGGTTTATCGCTTTTTGCAGTCACTCAAAGCCCGCGGTTATGTGGTGCAGGACGCCGAAGATCGTTACCGGCTCAGCGTTCGACTGTTTGAATTGGGCGCGCAAGCCCTGCCTCATCTGGACATCGTCCGCGAGGCTGAGCCGGGCATGCGCCGTATCAATGAGCTGACCGGCGAGACCGTGCATTTGGGGATTCTTGACGAAGGCAGCATCGTCTACGTGCACAAGATCGACTCCAAGTACAACCTGCGCATGTATTCGCGCATCGGTCGGCGCGCGCCGCTTTACTGCACCGGGATCGGCAAGGTCTTGATGGCATGGCTGGATCAGCCGGAATTGCTGGCGCACTTGCAGGAAGAAAGCTTTGAGCGCCGAACAGCCAACACGCTGACAACCGTCGATGCTTATTTGCAGGAACTGCAGGTGGTCCGCGAGCAGGGCTATGCCGAAGATCATGAAGAATTCGAAGACAACATGCGCTGTCTGGCGGCGCCGATCCGCGACCGTTTTGGTCATGTGATCGGCGGCATGAGCGTCTCCTTTCCCTGCTTCCGCTTTCGCGAAGAACTCAAGCAGGATTACGTCAAGCAACTGGTTGAAGCCACGCAGCGCATTTCCAGCCAGTTAGGTTGGCACGCAAAATAACCTGCTGATCAAAGCGCCCCTTCAATGACCTGCCGAAACGACTCGATAAAAACCGTTTCGGCGCGGTTCATCCGTTGATCACGGTTCCACATCAAAAACATATCGACATCCACGACGCCGTCAGCCGGGGGTAAACGCCAGATCAACCCGTTGTGCAAATCATTGTCCACCAGGTGTTCAGGCAAACAACCGATGCCGTAACCGGCAATGATCAACCGGCGAATCTCTTCAAAGCTGGGCGAGGATGCGACGATTTTGCCGGTAAAGCCCTGCTGATCACGGAACACTGTCAACGGCGACAGATTGCCGCCAAGTTGGTCGCTGGTGAAACTGACAAAGTTTTCGCCCTGTAACGCATCCAGTGCCAACCCTCGTTTGCCGAAGAGTCGATGACGTTTGCCGCAAAAGAATGCGTAGCGCTGGCGCATCAACAGAACCCGCTCCAGTTTCGCCTGGGGGAAGCGGCACAGTCCGATGCCCAGACTGGCAGTTTTCTGGTTCAGCGAACTCTGAATGTCCGAACTGCGCATGACTTCAAGTTCCAGTTCGACACGCGGATGCATCAGATGGAAGTCCGCAAGAAAGTCGTCATAGAGCGGTGACTGAACATGACTGATGGACAGCACACGCACCTTGCCAACGACTTCTTCCTCGGCGCCCTCAACTGCCGTACCCAGGCGCGAGACATTGCCATACATTTCCTGAGCAATGCCAAACACCTCCTCCCCCGCTTGAGTCAGGTCGAAGCGCGGCCCCTTGCGCACAATCAACGCGCAATCGAGCTGTTCTTCAAGACGTTTCAGCGACTGACTGACCGCTGATTGCGTGACGAAAAGCCTGGCTGCCGCGCGACTGATACTGCGTTCCTGCCCGATAGCCAGGTAAGTGCGCAGCAGGTTCCAGTCCAGTCGATCATTGAGAAAGCGCCGACCTTGCCACTTGCCTTGTGCTTCGACCGATTCGTCGTTGTTCATCACCGCACCATTAGTAGCCTGACTAATACACAAAATAAGTATTAGCAAATTGATTAATTATAGGCAGCGAGCGATAAAGCAGGGAAGCGCCCCCAGAGCGCTACGTGACCAGCCTCAATCCCTGCCATAACGCCAAAATCAAAAGGGCCTTGCATGCGAACCTCATCCAACCAGCCGCGTCGCGCGGCTGCCGCGGCATTCATCGGGACCACCATCGAGTTCTACGACTTCTACATCTACGCTACAGCCGCCGCGCTGATCCTGGGCCAGGTGTTTTTCCCCAGCGATACGCCCGGCCTGAGCACCCTTGCCGCCTTTGGCACTTTCGCGGTGGGGTTCATCGCACGGCCCATGGCCGGGATGGTGTTCGGCCATCTGGGGGATCGTCTTGGCCGGAAAAAGATGTTGCTGTTCACGATGCTGTTGATGGGGCTCGCGACTACCGGGATCGGCTTGTTGCCAAGCTACGCCAGCGCCGGTATCTGGGCACCCATTGGTCTGGTCGCGCTGCGCATCGTGCAAGGCATTTCGGTCGGTGGCGAATGGGGCGGCGCGGTGCTGATGGCCAGCGAACATGCGCCCAAGGGTCGCAAGACGTTCTACGCCTCGTTTGCGCAATTGGGCAGCCCCGCCGGTTTGCTGCTGGCGTTAATTGCCTTCCGATTGGTGACATCTCTGGAGCCCGCTGAATTTGCCGACTGGGGCTGGCGTTTACCGTTCCTCGCCAGTGGCGTACTGATGCTGATTGGCCTGGCGATCCGCTTTGGCGTTGAAGAGTCACCGGAATTCAAAGAAGTCGCCGAGAAAGGCGAAACTGCCAAATACCCGGTCCTGGATGTGCTGCGCACCTGCTGGCGGCAGATTTTCTTCGCCGCCTGTGCGGTGACCATCGGCTCGGCGGGGTTTTTCTTCACCAACACCTTCATGATCACTTACGTGACCCAGTATCAGGGCATCTCCCGGGCGACCATTCTGGATTGCCTGTTTATCGTGACCGTCCTGCAATTCATTTCCCAGCCCATCAGCGCATTGCTGGCTGAGCGTATCGGCGAAGGCCGGTTCCTGATGTTGACCGCCCTGCTCTCGATGTTCATGCCCTACCCGATGTTTCTGTTGGTCGGCACTCAGAATCTCGCGTTGATGACCCTGGGTATCGCGATGGCCGTGATCACCCTGTCAGCACTCTACGCGGTGATTGCCGGTTACATGGCGCAGGCATTCCCGGCGCACCTGCGTTACAGCGGGATTTCCATCGCCTACCAGCTGATCTGTGCGATTGCCGGTGGCAGCACGCCCATCATCGGTACGTTGCTGGCGACTCACTACGCCGGGCAGTGGCTGCCTTTGGCGATTTTCTTCAGTGTGCTGGCAGGCATTTCGCTGTTTGGCGTCTGTGGTCTGGCGCGTCTGCGCGGTGACGACAACACCACGCAGCAGCCAGCGTTCAACAAGGAGCTTTCATGAATACCCCGGATTCTATCGATGCTGTGGAATGGCAGGCCCGCTGCGAACTGGCTGCGTTGTATCGGCTGGTGGCGCACTTCCGCATGACTGATTTGATCGACACGCACATCAGCCTGCGTATCCCCGGTCCCGCACATCACTTCCTGATCAACCGCTACGGGGTGATCTTCGACCGGATGAGAGCCAGCGATCTGGTGCGCATCGATCAGCATGGTCAGGTGGTCAATGGTGACCTGGAAAACAGTCGGGTCAATGCCGCAGGCTTCGTTGTCCACTCCGCGATCCATATGGCCCGAGAAGACCTGAACTGCGTGATTCATACCCACACCGCAGCCGGTATGGCAGTTGCCGCGCAGGAACATGGCCTGTTGCCAATCACCCAACATGCGCTGAAGTTCTACGGCAAGCTGGGTTATCACACCTACGAAGGCATCGCCCTGTCGCTGGAGGAACGGGAGCGCCTGGTGGCGGATCTCGGCCCTCATAAAGCGATGATTCTGCGCAACCACGGCCTGTTGGCGGGAGGTGGCAGCGTGGCTCAGGCGTTCCACGAGATACATTTTCTTGAGCGAGCGTGTCAGGCACAGGTTCAAGCCCTGTCCGGTAACAGTAAACTCGTGCAACCCAGCGAGGAAGTGTGCCGTTTGACAGCCCAGCAGTTTGATCGCGATGAAGCCGCAGAGATCATTCAGTTGAGCTGGAAAGCAGCACTCACCTTGATCGAAGACCAACGCGAGTCCTACTGCTCATGACCACCGTCGTCCTGTTGACCAATGACACCGTTCTAGACAGCGAACTGCAAGCCGCATTCGCCCGTATTGCGCCTGAACTCAAGGTGGTACTGCCCGATGACCCGGCCGCCGCCGAGGCGCAAATCGCCGCCTGCTGGTATCCGCCCGCAGGCAGCATGGCGAGCCTGTCCAACCTGCGACTGGTGCACTCGGTGGCTGCCGGGGTCGATCATTTGCGCACTGACCCGAGTCGAGCGGATCTTCCCGCCTGCCGCGTGGTGGACCCTGACCATAGGCGCGGGATGACCGAATACGTGCGCTGGGCAGTACTGCATTTTCATCGTGATTTTGATCGCGTGGCTGCGCAGCAACGCCACAGTGCGTGGCAGCGTTATCCACAGCGGCCCGCAGGTCAATTCAAGGTGGGCGTCATGGGCCTGGGTTCGCTGGGCGCAGCGATTGCCAGTGATCTGGCCGGTGCTGGCTACGCCGTGAGTGGCTGGGCACGCAGCCCGCGAGAAATCCCGGGCGTGGTCTGTCATCACGGTGACGGACAGTTCAATGGATTCCTCGACGGACTGGACATGCTGGTCAACCTGCTGCCTTTGACTGACGCTACCCGAGGCATCCTGTGCAGCAAGACCTTTGCCGCTCTGGCTCCTGGCGCGGTGGTCGTCAATGCCGGACGCGGGCAGCACCTGATCGTTGATGACTTGCAACAGGCGCTGGCCAGCGGGCATCTGCGCGGCGCGGTGCTGGACGTGTTCGATCAGGAGCCGTTGCCGGTCGATGATCCTTTGTGGCAGATGCCGGGCGTGATCATCACCCCGCACATGGCCTCCGCAGCCTCCGACGATTGCATTGCGCAGCAGGTCGCGGAAAACGCCCGCCGCCTGATCAATGGCGAACCCCTGAATAACCCGGTGGACCCGACACTGGGCTACTGAAGCGACATACAAAAGGTTGAGTGATGAACGTACTTGAATCCAACGGCGAGCGCCTCTGGGCCAGCCTGATGGACATGGCCAGAATCGGTGCCACAGCCAAAGGCGGCAACTGCCGCCTGGCCCTGTCTACGGAGGACAAAGCGGGTCGGGAGCTGTTCATGAGCTGGTGTCGGGAGGCAGGCATGACCCTGAGCTTCGATGCGATCGGTAACCTGTTCGCCCGCCGCGCCGGACTGGACGACACGCTTGATCCGATCGTGATGGGCAGCCATCTGGACACCCAGCCCAAAGGTGGTCGCTTCGATGGCATCTACGGTGTCTTGAGCGGGCTGGAAGTGGTTCGCTGTCTGAACGAGCAAGGCATCCAGAGCCAGCGCCCGATCGAGATTGCGGTCTGGACCAACGAAGAAGGTGCGCGCTTCACGCCTGCGATGTTTGGTTCTGCGGTATTCACCGGCAGCCTGGAATTACAGACCGCGCTGGACGCCTGCGATGCGGACGGTATCAGCGTCGCTCAAGCGCTGGACGCCACCGGGCATGTGGGTGAGCAACCCTTCAAACGTCCTTTCGATGCGTATTTTGAAGCGCACATCGAACAGGGCCCGATCCTTGAAGATAACGGCATCCCGGTGGGCGTGGTGACGGGTGGCCAGGCGATTTGCTGGCTGGACGTGCAGGTCAAAGGCCAGAGCGCCCATGCCGGGACCACACCGATGAAACTGCGCAAGGACGCCCTGTTTGGCGTGGCGCAAATGGCTGCGCAACTTGAAGCCCTGGCCGATGAGTTCGCGCCCAAAGGGCTGGTGACCATCGGCCAGTTGAGCATCGCCAAATCGTCGCGCAATACCATCGCAGGCAGCGTGAACTTCACGGTCGATTTACGTCACCACGAAGACGAACAGATTGCGCTCATGGAACAGCAGGTCCAACAGCGTTTCCAGCAAGTGGCTGACGCTCGCGGGTTGACCCTGAACATACAGCGCCACTGGCTCAGTCCGGCCACTCCGTTCGACAAGGACTGCGTCGCCGCAGTGCGCCGTGCCGTCGAAGCGCTGGGGTATCCGCATCAGGACATCGTCAGCGGCGCAGGCCACGACGCTATCCTGCTGGCTCGACACTGCCCAACCACCATGGTGTTCATCCCATGTGTTGGCGGGTTGAGTCATAACGAGGCCGAGGATATCTTCCCGGAAGATGCACGGATGGGGTGCGATGTGCTGCTGAATGCCATTGTCGAACGGATTCAGCGATAACAAACTGAGCGGGCAAGCCCAGAACGCGGGCCGATCATGATCTCACGCTCATGGACGGCCCGTGGAACCGAATCTATTCGGAAGGCGGTATTCCAGGCCGTATATAAACTGCGGAAGTACCGGCCCTTTCGCGAATGAATTCTCTCCTGCGGGGATTGGGTTTGCAGACGAATATTGAACCGCCACCTAATCCCCGCTCACGGCGCGTAGCCAGTCTGCACGGATCCTACCGAATCTCATTGACGTACATGAAGTGCTCAGTGCTCGCGCGCTGGTGGGTCATCATGACCGGCGTGGCGGCCTGATCGAATGACACCGCATCAATGATCATCACTGCATGGGGCGCGATCAGTTCCAGCAGTGCGCAATCCTCGTCATTGGCCAGACCAGCCGTCAGTTGCTCCCGCACAGCAGCAACACGCAGACCGTACTGCTCAAGCAGATAACGATAGAGCAACTCCGGCAGTTCGTCCGGGCCAGGAAAGTCCGGGACTTTACTGGCCACAATCGTGAACTGCTCATGCATCGCAGGCACGCCGTCGATGCTGCGCAGGCGGTGCAAGCGATAGACCGGACTGCCCTCTTCGATCAGCAGCTTTTCCGCATCGTTCGCACTGGCCTCACCCAATTGGTAATCAAGCAATACCGTGCGCGATTTCAGCAGCGCGCCTTCCTTGTTGTGCAAGCGGAAGTACTGGAAGAAATAGCGCAGGTTGTGCAACGGAGCCCAGCCGGTTACCACGGTGCCCGTTTTGCGTCTGCGCATCAGCATCCCCTCGGACACCAGCTCGGCCAATGCGCGCCGGATGGTGCCGACTGACACGCCGAAATCGGCCGCCAAAGCATTCTCACTGGGTATCACCGTGCCGCTTGCCCACTCGCCGAGGAGGATTGCCTCGGAAATATGCCGTTTGACTACCTCATAAAGGGGCGCGCTGTCGTTTTCGCTCAGGCGCGAGAAATTCACAGGTGCAAGCGGCGGGTTGCTGTCTGTCATCTTTTTTCCTTGACGGGCCGTGCGTGGATACTTAACTATAAACTATATAGAAATACATCGAGAGCGAAAAATGACGATGAATGCGGCGCTGAAACAGGCACTCGAGTCAATCGAGGCGGATCATGATTCGCTCCTCCATGATCTGCAACGCATGATCGCCGTAGACACCTGTTTTCCTCCCGGTGCGGGCTACGGCGCGTTCGCCGACCTCATGGATGAGTTGGTCGCGCCGTTAGGCATGGACACCCGACGCGTCACAGTGCCCGAAACGTTATGGCAGACCCGCAGCGGCGAAGCCTATGGCGAACGCATCAATCTTGTGGCTCGTCAGCCTGGCGATCAGGAAGTCTGCAGCCTGTATTTCCATGTCGATACCGTACCGCCGGGCGACGGCTGGACTCAGCCGCCGCTGCAACTGACCGAGGTCGAAGGCAAACTCATTGGCCGCGGCACCGCTGATATGAAAGGCAGCATCGCCTCCACCCTCGCTGCCTTGCGCGCTGCCCAGCGTTTCAATTTGCCGCTGCGCTACTGCCCATCGTTGTTACTGTGTACTGACGAGGAAGGCGGTTTGTACCCAGGTATCCGTTATCTGGCCGAACAACAGCTGGTGGAAGGCCATATCCTCAGCTTCAACGGCGGCGCCGCCCCCCGCATCTGGGCGGGCTGCTTTGGCAGCATCGATCTGAAGATCACGGTCAAAGGCCGCTCCTCGCATTCAGGTGAACCGGTCAATGCAATCAATGCCATTGAACAGAGCCTGCCGCTGCTCAATGCATTGCACAGCCTGAAGCTCGACGTGCAAAAACGGGCCTGGCCGATGCCCGCGCCGCCGCACTACAACGGCGCGCCGCTGATTTCACGCATGACGCTGGCCGCCGCCCACGGTGGTAGCAAAGGATCAACCGTCCCGGCGCAATTCGACATCCTGATCAATCGCCGCTACGCGCCGCAGGAGCCTTACGAACAGGTCATGGCTGAGTTGAAAAACTGCATTGAGAGCGCCATGGCGGATAGCGAAGCGTTGTCCTTCGAACATGAAGTGATTGGTCATCTGGCCCCGGTTGCGGACCCTACCGGTCCGCACTGGCCGCGCTGGCAGGCGGCGCTGGGTGTCGGCTTCGGTTTCACCCCGGAACAGTTTCAGCGCTACGGCTCGTCGAGCAGTTCGGACATGGGCTGGGTGCAACAAGCGGGCATCCAGGAAATTCTGCTGGGTGGACTGATCCGCCCGGAAAGCCGTATTCATGCTGCGGACGAGTACACCACCCGCAGCGATCTGGTGGCGCTGGCGCAATCGATCCTGACCTATCTGGCCGCTGACTTCGTTTCGCCAGCGCTCACTGAGTCACCTGCTGACTGAACACTGGAAACACCGAAGACCGGCATCAAGACTGGTTATCGGCTTCTTACCTGGCTGCCCTACGCCCACTCATTGCAAAGTGAAGTATCGCCATGACTACCGTTTTCAGGCTCAACCGCCGTCGTTTCCTGACCACTTCCGCCATCGTCACCGGCGCGGCCATGCTGCCGTTTTCCGGCACACTCTGGGCCGCCGCTGCGGCTCGCAAAGGTGGCACGCTGCGTATCAGCGTCGATCAGGCAGTCGGTATGCTCAACCCGCTGCTGGCACGGGTTAATCCCGAGTATCTGCTCAGCGAACTGCTCTATAACGGCCTGACCCGTCTGAGTCAGGACATGCAGGCAGAACCGGATCTGGCGCAATCCTGGAGCCACAACGACACGCTGACCGAGTGGACCTTCACGTTGCGCGGCAACCTGCGCTTCCACGATGGCAGCGCCTGCACCGCCAAGGACGTCGCCGCCAGCCTGCAAGCGATCCTTGATCCAAAAACCGCGTCGCCCGGCCTGCGCAACATCGGCCCGATTCAAACCGTCGAAGCCCTTGATGACGTGCGCATCAAAATCACCACCAGCGCCCCGTATGCCGACTTGCCTGTGAGCCTGGCCTACCCGGACGCCAAGATCGTCCCGGCCGCCATCGTGCAAGGCGATCTGGCGCGGCTGTCCCGCGAAGCGGTGGGTACGGGGCCGTTCAAACTGGTGTCGTTCGAGCCGGAACGCATGGTCGTGGTTGCCCGCAACGAACACTTTCATGACCCGGAACGCCCGCATCTGGATCGTATCGAAATCCGCGTTTACCCCGATCCGTCGGCGGAAAGCTCGGCGCTGATGTCGGGCGACATTGACCTGATGCTGTCGGCTCAAGCCACAGAGTTCAGCCGACTCAGTGACGCCAGTGGCGTTAAAGGTCTGCGCGTGCCTTCCGGACAGTTCCTGAATATCAACATGGCGTGCGACCAGCCACCGTTCAACGATGTGCGAGTTCGTCAGGCGCTGTCTCTTTGTGTTGACCGCGCCGCCCTCGTGGATTTTGTGGCGGAAGGTTTTGGTACTCCCGGCAATGACACCCCGCTCAATGCTGCCTATCGCTACCACAGCGATATTGCCTTGCGAGAGGCCAATATCGAGCAGGCGAAAAAACTGCTGGCCGACGCCGGTTATCCCAACGGCCTGGACATCACGCTGGTTGCTTCGGACAAACCGTCCACCCGTACCCAGCTGGGTATTGCTGTCCGCGAAATGGCCAAGCCAGCAGGTTTCAACATCAATGTTGCGACCATGGCCAACAGCACTTATCTGGATCAGGTCTGGAAGAAAGGCAACTTCTATGTCGGCTTCTATAACATGCAGCCCTCCGCCGACGCGGTGTTCTCGCTGTTGTACACGTCGAATGCCGCCTGGAATGAAACCCGCTGGAACAACGCCGAGTTTGACGCGGCAGTAACTGCAGCCCGTGGCACCGATGATCCGGTCAAGCGCGCCGCTCTGTACGCCACTGCGCAGAAACTGATGCATGAGCAGGTGCCATCGCTGATTCCGATGTTCTTCGATGTACTGGCCGCGCAACGCAATTACGTCCAGGGCTATCAATTGCACCCTCGCGGCGCGGTATTCCGTCTCGATCAGGCGTGGCTGGACGACAGCGCGCCCAAGCGTGGATGAAACGAGGATAAACCTGTGACTGCTGCTTATCTGACCAAGCGTTTGCTATTGGTCGTGTACACCCTGCTGATCGTTTCACTGCTGGTCTTTGCCATCACGCAACTGCTCCCGGCAGATGCGGCGGTGACCTTGCTGGGCCAGAACGCTACGCCTGAAGCCTTGGCAGCGCTGCGCGCCAGGCTCGGGCTGGATCAGCCAGCCTGGCTGCAATTCAGTCACTGGTTGATGGGGGTTCTGCAAGGCGACCTGGGTGTCTCGATGCGCAATGGCCAGCCAGTGCTCGGTTCGCTGCTTGATGCGCTGGGCCGCTCGTTATTGCTGGCAAGCTGCTCGTTGCTGCTGATGCTGGCGGTGGCGATTCCCTTGGGGATCATTGCCGCTGTGCGCCGAGGGCGTCCAGTGGACCTGATTATTGGCGTGCTGTCGTACATCGGCGTGTCGTTGCCCGAGTTCGTCACCGCCACGCTGCTGGTTCTGCTGTTCGCTGATTTCTGGCAACTGCTACCGGCGACCGGCTATGTGCCGCTGGGCGATAACGTCGTCGAAGGCATTCGCCACCTGATTCTGCCGACGCTGACAGTGTCGATGATCATGGTTGCCCATGTCTCGCGCATGGTGCGCTCGGAAATGATCGACGTTCTGGAAACCGACTACATACGCGCCGCACGCCTCAAGGGCCTCACACGGCGGCGGGTATTGCTGCGTCATGCGCTGCGCAACGGCTTGCTGCCGACCATCACCATTGTCGCGCTGGACGTTGGCTACCTGCTGGGAGGCATCGTCGTGGTCGAGGAGATTTTCAACATCCCCGGCATCGGCCGCGAATTGCTGGTCGCTGTGGCCGCCCGGGACTTGCCGGCGATTCAGGGCGGTGTGCTGATCCTTGCCGCTACTTATTGCGTGGTCAACTTTGTGGCTGACCTGACCTATGCCTATCTCGACCGGCGAATTCAATATGCGTAATGTTTTCTACCGGCTGCTGGCGACGCCTCAAGGCTTGCTGGGCAGTCTTATCTTGCTGCTGGCGGTCATTCTGGTGGTCGCAGGCCCTGCGCTGGCCCCGTTCGATCCGGAAGCCATTTCGATTCTCACCCGTTACAAAGCGCCCAGCCTGACGCACTGGCTGGGTACTGACCAAATGGGTCGCGACATCCTCAGTCGTGTGCTGGTTGGCGCCCAGGCGACGATCTCGCTCTCCGTGTTTGCGACCGCCATGGCGATGCTGATCGGCGCATTATTGGGCACTGTCAGCGGCTACCTCGGCGGCCGCGTCGACGAAGCATTGATGCGGACGCTGGACGCGGTGATGGCGATTCCTACGCTGTTATTTGCAATGTTGATTGTCAGCACGCTGGGCAAAAGCGATTTCAATGCGGTACTGGCAATCACTATTGCCTTTGTCCCGGGCATGGCGCGTATTGCCCGCAGCGTGGCCCTGGCTGCCCGCCGTCAGGACTACGTCAATGCCGCAATCGCCCGGGGCGAATCCACCGCCTACATCGTGGTGCGGGAAATGCTGCCCAATATCGTGGCGCCGATCATCGTCGAGGCAACCATTCGCGTGGCCTTCGCCATCATGCTGTTCGCCACCTTGAGTTTCCTCGGCCTTGGCGCACAACCGCCACAGCCTGAATGGGGGCTGATGGTTGCCGAAGCGCGGCGCTACTTCTTCCAGGCTCCGTGGATGATGCTGATGCCGGGCCTGGCAATCGCCATCATTGCGATCGGCTTCAATCTGCTGGGCGATGGCTTGCGCGATGCCCTTAATCCCAAGGGGCAGCGCTCATGAGTACGATTCTGGAAGTCGCTGATTACAGCCTCGACTATCAATTGCCCACCGGCGCCCTGCATGTCCTGCAGAACATTGACTTCAGCGTTGCAGCAGGCGAAGTCGTCGGGTTGGTCGGTGAGTCCGGCTCGGGCAAGACCACCCTCGGCTGGGCGATCATGCGCTACCTGGCCAGCAATGCCCGGGAGATGGGCGGCAGCATCAGTCTGCAAGGCGAGAACCTGCTGCAAATGCCTCAACGTGAAGTGGAGAAGCTGCGCGGTGGGCGTTTGGGCATGATCTTTCAGGACCCTAGCGCGTCGCTTAATCCGACACTCAGCCTCGGCGAGCAAGTGGTTGAAGTCCTGACCCGCCACCGGGATCTGGGCTATCGCGAGGCCTGGGCCCTGGGCGAACAGTTGCTGGCCGACGTTGACCTGAAAGACCCTGCCGCGATGATGAAGCGCTTCCCCCATGAAGCGTCCGGTGGCGAGAAACAGCGTGTGCTGATCGCAACCGCCTTCGCCTGTCGCCCGCAGTGCCTGATTTTCGATGAGCCGACCACGGCCCTCGACGTGATCAGCTCCGCGCAGATCCTGCAGTTGTTTCGCCGTCTGCGTGAAGAGACCGGCGTTGCTTCTTTATATATCTCCCATGACCTGGCGCTGGTGTCGCGCGTCGCGGATCGGGTGTGCGTGCTCAATCAGGGTCGCATCGTCGAGCAGGCTCGTGGCGGACGCATTTTCAGCGCCCCAAGTGATCCTTACACGCAACGTCTGGTGGCGGCTGTTCCGGCTGCGGACAAACGTCTGCTGGATGAGAAGAAATCCGTCGGCCCGGCGCTACTGCAAGTCAGCGACCTCAACGTCCGTTATGGTCGCCCTAGCCTGCTCGACAGTCTGTTGCGGCGTAAATCAGTGCCCTCCATGGGGGCCCGCGACATGAACCTGAGCATGGCGCGGGGTGAAATCCTTGGCATCATCGGCGAGTCCGGTTCGGGTAAATCAACCCTGGCCAAGGCCTTGACCGGTTTGACACCGTTTACCGGCGCTGTGTATTTCGACGGCAAACCGATCTGCGGCCCCGCGCAGATGGACCGCGATTATCGGCGCAAGGTGCAAATCATCTTTCAGCACCCGGATGCCTCGCTTAATCCACGGCAGACGATTGGGCAGATCCTGTCTCGACCCTTGCGCCTGTATGGCCTGACGCAAGGCGAAGCCGAAGCTGAGGCGATCGGCCGTCTGCTGCGCGAAGTGCGCCTGCCTGAAGACTTTGCCAGTCGCTACCCCCATGAGTTGTCAGGTGGACAGAAGCAGCGTGTCGCCATCGCCCGCGCGTTCGCCGCCCGCCCGGAACTGGTGATCTGCGATGAAATCACCGCTGCGCTGGACGTTTCGGTGCAGGCCACGGTGATCGAACTGCTACTGGAACTACGCCGCCAGCACGGTACCGCTTACCTGTTCATTACCCATGACCTCAATCTGGTCCGGCAGATAGCCCACCGGATTGCCGTGATGTACCGCGGCGATCTGCTGGAAATTCTGCCTGCCGTGGACATGGCCGCGCAGGCCACTCACCCCTATACCCGTGCCCTGCTCGACGCAGTGCCGCAGCCTTTGAATGAATTGGAGCCTTTTGATGACGCCTGAAGCGCTACTCGACCGCATTGACGAGGCGTACTGCCTGGATTTCCTGGCGCGCATGGTGCAGCACAAAAGCTACAGCGCCACCCCCGAAGAACGGCAACTGGCCGAATACATGGCGGGGCAAATGGCGGAGCTGGGGCTGGACGCCAAACTGATGCCGGTGCCGGGCGAACGCCTGAACGCCATTGGCACGCTCAAGGGCCAGGGGGGCGGTCACAGCCTGCTGTTCAATGGGCATCTCGACACCAACCCGGTGACTGAAGGCTGGACGGTGGACCCGTGGGCCGGGAAGATTGATGACGAGTTCATCTATGGCATCGGCGTTTCCAACATGAAGGCTGGCGATGCGGCCTATTTTTGTGCGCTGAAAACCTTGATCGATGCGGGTATCAAGCTCAAGGGCGATGTCATCCTCACTTATGTGGTGGGTGAATTGCAGGGTGGCATCGGGACCATTGCGGCCATCGAGCAAGGCGTGAAAGCGGACTATTTCATCAATTCCGAACCCACCGACCTGCAGGCCGTTACGCTGCACGTGGGCTCTTTGATGTTCGTCATCGAGCTGACCGGCGACACCCGTCACCTGTCCAAGCGTGAAGAAGCCGTGGACGTGATCACCGCTGCGGTGCAGTTGATCCCGCAGATCAACGGCATCACCTTCAGCGGCGCACGCTCGCCGGAGCATGAGAAGGTCAACCGCGGTCATATCGGCGTGGTGCGCGGCGCGCTGGGCCGCGACCTCGAAGAATGGCGTCCGCCACAAGTCGCGGACTTTCTGCGCCTGCGCGGTTCGGCACGCTATACGCCAGGGCAAACCGTGGAGTCGGTACTGGCCGACCTGCAGCGCTTGCTCGATCAGCTCTGCGAGCAATTCCCCGGGCTGCAGGCAAAGTTGATCAATGACAGTGACAATCAACCGCTGATGCCACCGTTCGAGGTGTCCCACGACTCGCTGATCGTCAAGGCGGTCAACGCTGCTTATCAGCAGGTTCGTGGCGAGCCGCAACCCACCGGCATCATCACCCCGCCCGCTTATTTCGGCACTGACGCTGCGCACTTTTACCAGCGTCTGGGCATGCAAGGCGTCGTCTGCGGTCCGGGCGGCAAGTTCAACACCATGCCGGACGAACGCGTACACATCAGCGATTACCTGGACATGGTGCGCGTCTACATCCTGGCTATCCTCAGGATTTGTGAGGTCGCCGAATAGCTCTGCTTCGAATTGCCCTGTTTTGAATAACGCTGCATCTCATAACAGTGAATTCACGCACAAGAATTCATAACCAGACGGCAAGGACGCCAACATTGTCTGTAGCAAGCTGCCGAAGGCTGCGAAGCATTTAGCCTGACATACCGCGATCGCAGCCTTCGGCAGCTCCTACAGGTCTGATTCCGCAGGCAGTAGTATCAAGACCTGCGAATAATCTTGATCGAGTGCGTCAGTGTCGGTTTGCGAGTTACGCTGATAGCACGGCGCGTTACGGTGTCGAGGGTGATGTTCCAGTAGCCACTGCTTGGCACAGTGATTTTGGCTGGAAAAGTATCAAACGCCCCGCCGTGATAGGTGTGCCGTCCACCGTTCTTGAAGCTGCGGAAGTTTGCATCGCTCATCAGGCGAATGTTGCAGGTCTGCGAAGCCTGAATGACCACGATGTCGTCTTCATTGAGGTGTTCACGCTGGTGTATGAATTTCATTTACTGCTCCGGCCAGGTGGGTCAGGCCTTTCTGTCATTGAAAGCTTCAAGCCTTTTGGGCAAGGATCGCGGCCATCAGTCCGGGAAATCGACTGTCCAGGTCATCGGTTCGCAGCGAGTTCATGTGCGTGGTGCCTACGTTCTGGGTCATGACCAGGCCTGCATCACGCAGCACCCGGAAATGATGGGACATGCTCGACTTGGGTCTTCCACCGTCAAGCTCGCCACACGTGGCCTGAGGCACGCGGCCTAAATATCGGACTATCTCCAGACGAACCGGATCGCTCAGAGCGTAAAACACTCGCTCGAGCTCGAAGTCGCTGGCGGGGGGATGCTTGAATGGGCGCATGGGGCGAATCATACACGGGGGTTTACCGGACAGCCATTGTTCGAATAGTATCGAACAAACGAAACATCATTCCGAGGTCTGCTTAATGTCTGCGTTATTCCAACCCTACACCCTGAAAGATATCACGTTGCGCAACCGGATTGCAGTTCCGCCGATGTGCCAATACTCCGCGGTCGACGGCCTGATCAACGAATGGCATCAGGTACACCTGGCCGCCATGGCACGCGGCGGTGCTGGTCTGGTGATCGTCGAAGCTACAGCTGTTTCGCCTGAAGGCCGGATCACTCCGGGCTGCACCGGGATCTGGAACGACGAGCAGGCCCAAGCGTTTGTACCGGTAGTGCAGGCCATCAAGGCAGCGGGTTCGGTGCCCGGCATCCAGATTGCACACGCAGGCCGCAAGGCCAGCGCAAACCGTCCATGGGAAGGCGATGACCATATCGCGGCTGATGATGCCCGCGGCTGGCAGACCATCGCGCCCTCCTCCATTGCCTTTGGCGCTCACTTGTCAAAACAGCCAACGGCCATGACGCTGGACGACATTGCCCGTGTCCGCGAAGACTTCGTCGCCGCAGCCCGCCGTGCCCGAGATGCAGGTTTTGAGTGGCTGGAACTGCACTTCGCTCATGGTTATCTGGCCCAGTCGTTCTTCTCCGAGCACTCCAACCAACGTGAAGATGCCTATGGCGGCAGTTTCGAAAACCGCAGCCGTTTCCTGCTGGAAACCCTGGCTGCCGTGCGTGAGGTCTGGCCAGAGCATCTGCCCCTGACGGCACGTTTCGGTGTGCTGGAATTCGATGGCCGTGACGAGCAGACGCTGCTGGAATCCATCGAATTGACCCGCCAGTTCAAAGCGGCCGGTCTGGACATGCTGAGTGTCAGCATTGGCTTCTCCATTCCCGATGCCAACATTCCTTGGGCTCCAGCCTTCATGGGACCTATCGCCGAGCGTGTACGCCGCGAAGCCGACATTCCGGTTTCGTCCGCATGGGGTTTTGGTTTCCCGGGTATCGCCGAGCAGGCGGTCAAAGAGGGTCAGCTGGATCTGGTGATGGTCGGCAAGGCTCACCTGGCCAACCCGCATTGGGCTTATTTCGCGGCTAAGGAACTGGGTATCGACCGGGCGTCCTGGACACTGCCTACGGCTTATGCGCACTGGCTTGAGCGCTACTAATCGGCGGTAATACTGGCGACAGACTAAGCGACAGACTAAATGCAGAAAGGCGACCCGGTGTCGCCTTTCTGCATTTCAGCGGTTGAGTGTCTGCAGCACGTTGTTTATCTGGAGTCGTTATCCCAGAGCCAACCCCACACCCCTGGCAAGTGGACAGCAACAGCACTGGTTGGCACCGTTCGGGACAGCGCAGCGCGTTGCAACTCGGCGCGGTCATCATAAAAAGGCTTGGGAGCTACTTGCAGACCGGTTGCCTGAGCGCTGTCCAATAAAATCTGCAGGTATTCCCGGGTGTGCCGTGCGGTGTAGCGATTCAGGTCATGAAAGGTCACCACAATCGGAATGGCACCATCTACCGCATGAAACTCACCGGTGGCAACGCGTTCGCGCACTTCGGACATTTCCCGAAGCATGTGGGCACGTCTGCGTGGGCTGGCGTTGAAGCCCCAGATTTTGCCGTCATTGGCGCTGATATCGGTCAGCAGCACCCGCATGCCATGCCGCTGGTAGGCCGCAAACGTACGCTGGTCGTAGTTCCAGAACGGTGGACGGAGCAGCGTCGGCGGGCTACCCATGGTTGATGCGATGATCGCGCTGCCCTGTTGCAGGGATTGCTCCAGCACTTCGTCACTCAATGAGCGATGGTTAGTATGGCCGGGCGTACCCGAATGAAACCCCAGGATATGCCCCGCAACGGCTTCACGGCGCATGATTCTGCGACCACGGTCACTGTTACCCGCTCGTGTAGCTCCCGTCTGGACGAAGAAAACGGCCTTGATATCGTTTTGCACCGGGTTCTCTGCAAGACTGTGCAGCACTTCCACCGTAGGGTTGGCCAGGCTGGATGCACTCGGACCATCGTCAAAGGTCACGACGAAACGGATCGGCGCTTGCTGACTCAAGCGTTCGCGGGTTTGTTGAGTCAGGGGAATGGGCGTCGCAATGCATCCTGCAAGAACCGCCGACAGGGCCAGCCCGGATAAAACAGTACAGAAGCTTCGCATTGACGGGGTATTCCGGGTGACGGATGCGCGGAATGATGACAAAAAACGTGGGGTGCGTGCAGGTTATTTAGCGGTGTAGTGCCGATGTTTGCAATCTGCAGGAGATCCCCGTTGTTCAGACGCCGCGTTGTCGCGCAGCAAACACGGACGCTGTAGGAGTGAGCTTGCTCGCGATAACGGTAGACCTGTTGAGAAATTACCGTCTGACCTTGCGCTATCGCGAGCAAGCTCACGCCTACAAGGATATTCATTCAACCCGGATAATCGCGCCCGGTTCCGACCCAGTTCACAGGTCTGCCCAGTTCGGCTTTATTTACTACCTCCGGTCCATTCCAATCGTGATAACTTTCCTGCAAATCTGCCTCAAGCTGATGTTTTTCGCTTTTCGGGCAAGTTTAAATGGACCGATTGTCTGCAACTCGTCGATTTTTATAAAAAAATGAATTTTTTCGGGTTTGTTTTGTTCAGATATCGGGGAGCAACAAAATGGATCCACGTTGCTGTGCTTCCCGATTTTTAATGTATGAGGCTGAGGAAGGGAAAAATGACTCAATCACCGCAGTATGGGGAGTCCTCGCAAAACCAGGATCTGATCTTGATCGTCGAAGACGAACCGATGATCCGGGACTTTGTGCAGGAGATTCTGGAGTTCGAGGGCGGCTTCAGGACTGAGTCTGTGGAAAATGCCGATCAGGCGGTTGAGTATCTCGAGAAGCATGCGGCGGATGTCTCGCTACTGCTGACCGACGTACGCATGCCCGGCAGCATGGATGGCATTGCGTTGGCGAATATGGTTGCCACCAAATGGGGCATTCCCATTGTTGTCATGTCAGGGCACGGAACACCGGGTAGCGAGCAGCTCCCTGCGGATGTTCTGTTTATCGCCAAACCCTGGACCATTTCCCAACTGCTTGACGGTGTCCACGACACGCTTAATGCCAGTAAAGCTCCACTGAGCGTACCTGCCAGCGAGACTCGCTGAGAAACGCAGCCTGAAACTCCCGAATTGCCTTTTCGATTCAAACCTTAAAGGCCGTCGCCAGACGTTAAACCATCTGCCAGCCAGTCGGCACCTTGCCCTTCAATCTACACGCCGAACGGCTGGCAGATCGTTTATTTGAAGTCTCGACTGCGTACATCCAGCCCGGTCAGTAACGGCGTCAGATTGTAAAGACGTTGAGCGATCAGATGGCGCACGCCGCCCTGTGACTCCAGACGACCAAACACCTGAAGCAATTGCGAATCCACCAGCACCTTGCGCTGCCGCTCGGCAAGATCGCGCCAGACCACTACGTTAACCATTCCGAACTCGTCCTCAAGCGTCACGAAGGTTACGCCGCTGGCCGTTCCCGGACGCTGCCGACCGACCACCAGCCCGGCGACGCTTAACGTCCGGCCATGCTCAAGGTCCAGCAAATCTTTTGAGCTGCGAAACCGTTTCGCAGTCAACTGACGGCGCAACATCGCCAACGGATGGGGCCCCAGCGTGGTGCCGGTCATGGCGTAATCAGCCATCAAGTCCTGGGCAACTGTCGGCAATGGCAAAGCAACCTGGGTTTCCGCGGGAGTATGCTCAGGGCCGAACAAGGGACGTTGAGCTTCTACACCCGCGACTTCCCAGCGTGCCCGATGGCGATGCCCGATCAGGCCACGCAAGGCTCCGGCATCGGCCAGTTGTTCCAGCGCCCGAGCGTCCAGCCCCGCGCGCTGACTCAAGTCAGTGGCGTCCACTAGCGCACTCCTCGCTCTGGCCGCTTCAATCCGCAGGCCATCCTCTTCGCGAAACCCCCGAACCATGCGAAGTCCCATGCGTAATGCCAGTGAGCGATTCCGGTCAGGGTGATCGACAGGCTCAAGAGAGCAATCCCAGTTGCTGTAGCGCACGTCCACCGGACGAATTTCGATGTGGTGACGACGAGCGTCCTGCAGGATTTGGTCCGGGCTGTAGAAGCCCATCGGCCAGCTGTTGATCAGCGCACAGGCAAATGCCGCAGGCTCATGGCACTTCAGCCAACAGCTGGCGTAAGTCAACAAGGCAAAACTGGCTGCATGAGACTCCGGAAATCCATAGCTGCCAAAACCTTTGATCTGCTCGAAAATTCGCTGAATGAAGGCAGGCTCGTAACCATTGGCGGTCATCCGTTCAGCCAGACGCACCCGATGTGGCTCCAACCCGCCGTGACGCTTCCAGGCGGCCATGGAGCGGCGCAACTCATCCGCCTCGCCGGGCGTGTAATCGGCAGCAATGATCGCCACCTCCATGACCTGCTCCTGAAACAACGGTACGCCCAGGGTACGTTGGAATACTTTCTCCAGCCGGGGCGGATAGGTTACTTCCTCTTCGCCATTACGCCTGCGCAGATAAGGATGAACCATGTCCCCCTGAATAGGGCCCGGACGAACAATGGCTACCTCGATCACCAGATCGTAGAACTTCCTGGGCTGCATACGGGGCAGCATCGCCATCTGCGCGCGGGATTCAATCTGAAAAACGCCGACGGTGTCCGCACGACTGATCATTTCATAGGTGGCCGGATCGTCTACGGGAAGTGTTGCGAGGGTCCATTCGTCTCCCCGATAGCGGCGCACAAGATCAAAGGTTCGACGCAACGCACTGAGCATGCCCAACGCCAGAATATCGACCTTGAGCAAGCCGACGGCATCCAGATCATCCTTGTCCCACTGGATGATGGTCCTGTCAGCCATGGCAGCGTTTTCAACCGGTACCAGGGTGTTGAGCGGGTGTTCGGAGATCACGAAACCACCGGGGTGCTGCGACAGGTGCCGGGGGAAGCCAATCAGCTCGCCGGTGAGTGTCAGTACCCGATGCAGTATCGGCGTCTCTGGATCGAAACCGCTTTCCCGCAGGCGCTCCACCGATGGCAACTCATCGCTCCAACTGCTGAAACAATCGGCCAGCGCATTGATCTGGTCAGACGGCAACCCCAGCACTCTGGCGACATCACGCACTGCGCCCGTGCCGTGGTAAGTGCTGGCCACTGCCGTCAGCGCTGCCCTGCCCCGCCCATAGCGTTGAAATACGTACTGCAAGACCTCCTCACGACGCTCGTGCTCGAAGTCCACGTCGATATCCGGCGGTTCATTACGCTCTTTTGAAATGAAGCGCTCGAACAGCAGGTTGCTTTTTTCCGGATTCAGTTCAGTGATGCCCAGCGCAAAGCACACCACCGAATTGGCCGCCGAGCCACGGCCCTGACAAAGGATATGGCGGCTGCGAGCGAACTGGACGATGTCATGAACCGTCAGAAAATAGCTGTCGAATTTCATCTCGCTGATAAGGCCCAGTTCCTTTTCGATCTGTGTCCTTGTTTCGGCAGCAGGCCCAAGTGGCCAGCGTCTGTTTACACCTTCCTCGGTCTTTTCCCGCAACCACGAGGTGGATGTGTGCCCGGCGGGCACCAGTTCGTGGGGATACTCGTAACGCAACTGCTTCAGATCAAAGCAGCAGCGCCGGGCAATGTGAGCGCTTTCAACCAGCAGCACTTCGGGATAGAGCGCCTCCAGTACCCTGGGCGAACGCAAATGACGCTCGCCGTTGGCAAACAGATGATGGCCCGCTTCGGCCACGGTTGTGTGATGACGGATAGCGGTCATGGTGTCTTGTAAGGCCCGCCGCCCCCGCGCGTGCATGTGCACGTCACCGCTGGCGACGGGCGGAATCTCCAGGCTTTGCGCCAGAGCCAGCAGTTTCTCCAGACGATGCTGGTCATCGGGCCCACAATGCAACTCGACGGCCAGCCACAATACATCAGCAAAATGGCTGTTCAGCCAAAGGCCTTGCTCATGCAAGGTGCTGTCTGTCAGCTCGGTATCCGGAACCCACAAGGCCAGCAGCCCTGACATTGGCAGGCTGAAGTCTTCACGAAAAAGTTGATACTGACCTTTTTTGGCTCTGCGTCGACCTACAGTTATCAACTGGCAGAGGGCCTGATAGCCCTGCAAATTCTCAACTAACAGAACAACCTTGGGACCGTCGGCAATCTGTATTTCGCTACCGACGATCAAGGGTAATTCGGTTTTTTTCGCGGCCTGCCAGGCACGGACGATTCCGGCGAGGGTGCACTCGTCAGTGATTGCCAGCGCCGAGTAGCCGTGGGCTTTGGCGCGTTCGAACAGCTCGATGGCACTGGATGCGCCGCGCTGGAAACTGAAGTTCGACAGGCAGTGCAGCTCGGCATATTGATCGCTCATGCAAACCAGCCATGCAGCAACAGATCACCCTGTTCGCCAACAGTGCGATAAGCCCAGCCACGCTGTCCGTTGCGAGTTTCAACCAGAAAGTAGTCCCGACGCACATCGCCACCGTCCCACCAACCCGATTCGATTCGCTCGGGGCCGGCAAGAATGCGTGTTCCTACGCCCTGTAATGGCTGTGGCTCAGGGAGTAACCAACCCGGCCTGGGGACTTTGGGCGCAGTGGGCCGGGCTTTGCCAGGTGCGTTACGTTGCCATGCGCATTCAGGGCGATGGTCGGCGTGCATCTGCAATGCGTTGACGGAGTCATCACCCAACCGAGCCCGCAATCGCTCGCGCAGTTGCTCCCAGGGCAAGGCCTGTTGCGGGCGCTCATCGAACAGTTCCCGATGCGCAGGCACAAAAGCTGGCAGATCCCGGGCCAGCAAGCGTACGGCCTTCACAGGTGATGTCACCTGAATTTGCTCAAGCCTGCCTCTGGCCAGCTCAAACAGCATGCCAGCCTCGCGCTCGGCACTGAGCAACCCGACAGGCACAACACTGTCTGGCCCTTCGTTATGCTCCAGATACAGGCCAAAACGCTGCACGCCACTGTCACGCCCGGCGAGGAAAGCGGCCAGATCTGCAATCAGGCGCTTGAGTGGGAAAAGCAACGCCTGATGAGACTCAACATCGAAATTCAGCTCGATGCGTACGTCGAAATAATCCGGAGGCACATAGCACTCCAGTGCAACCGGGCGCTCCCCCAACAGGGAATCCAGATGCTGCAAGACCTGCGCCGGGAAGCGTCGCGCCAACGTATCGCGTGGCAAAGCCAGTACCTGACGCAGGTTGCGCAACCCCATACGGGACAACGCTACGGCAACTTCACGGCCCAGACCAAGCCGATCCAGGGGCATCTGCTCAAGCTTCTGGCGTAGATCGCGGGGGCATGTAACGGCCAGTCCGTCATGGGCATTGGCCAACATCCGCGCCGCTACCGGGTTGGGCGCGACGACGATGCGATGGCTGAAGCCCAGTGCGCTCAGTTCCTGACGCAGTCGCGCCTCGAACACCGGCCATGGACCGAACAGGCCGAGACTGGACTCGATCTCCATCAACAAAACCCGCGGATACTTGAGGCTGACCTGCGAACTGAAACGATAGGCCCAGGCGGCCAGCAAGCGGTGCAGGCGTTCAGTCTCGGCAGGATCGTATTCCACCGTGGCAAAATCCCTGACCAGCACCTGCGCACTGGTCAACGACTGACCGGAGCGCAGCCCGAGTGCCCGAGCCGCCGGGTTGATCGCTTGCAGGATACGCCGCTGCGCAGTGCCGCTCAGCAGCGCCAGAGGTTCGTCGGGGTCGGAACGACGGCGCATGACGCCGTCCAGTGCCATTTGTGGCAGCAGGGCACAGGCCCACAACATAGGGGAACCTCAGGCGTCAGTAGAGAACGGAATGGGAGAGACCGGTGCAAGACCGCCCCGGCATTTGAGTACACGTAATTGCTCAGGCCGCGTATCGATGGCGATCCGTAACGCAGCGGGCGACGGATTGTGCATCGCCGTCATGGGCCGACAGGCGAAAGCCAGGGTCTGCCCCGTCTCGGCGGCCACTTGCAAGCGGCGCAGGGCGCGATCATCCGCCTGACGAGGCCAACACAGCACAGCCCCACAACTGCCAGAGCGCAGACATTGTTCGGCTGCCCACAGCGCATCGCGCTCACTGGCCTGGACCAGACTGACCTGACGCATGTCTATGCCGGCCGCAAGCCAGGCCTGAGGGTAAGGAATGTAAGGCGGCGCCACCAGCACGATACGCTCGCCGCTGTCGGCCAGCCGGGCCAGCGTCGGCCAAAGCAGACGCAATTCGCCACTGCCATCGGCCGCGACCAGAATTTCACTGAGTGCCGATGCTGGCCAGCCGCCCGCAGGCAACACGTTGTCCAGCGCTGAATGGCCAGTGGGCTGCAAGCCGACGGGCGCTGCGGGCTGCCGGCCTTTCCAGACCCGGCGCTCGTCTAGCAGCGCATCGAGACTGACCACGGCGCCCATCATGCACGCCTCACCAGGCCACAGAACACACCCTCAATGGCGAAGTCCTGGTCCGCCTCTACCACGATGGGTGCATAGGCTGGATTACGCGGCAGCAGGACAAAGGCATCGTGCCCCTTTTGCAGGCGCTTGATCGTTACCTCGCCGTCGAGCCGTGCCACCACGATCTGACCGTCATGAGCATCGCTGCTGCGGTGTACGCCCACCAGGTCGCCGTCAAGGATGCCATCCTCGATCATCGAGTCCCCCTGAACACGCAGCAGGTAATCGGGAACGCGAGAAAAAGTACTGCGGTCCAGCAGCAAGGTGTCGTGATAGTCCACGTCCGGTCCGATCGGCATACCTGCTGCCACGCGGCCCATGACAGGAATTTCCAGCAACTCGGGACGTGGCGCGGACTGAACCAGGCGGATACCCCGGGCCTGATTGGGCATAACCTCGATCAAACCCGCTTCGGTCAGGGCAATAATGTGTTTGCGGGCCACACTGCGCGAAGCAAAGCCAAAGGCTTCGGAGATTTCGGCCAGGCTCGGGGATTGACCTTGCTGCGCGATACGATCGCGGATGAAGGTCAGGATGGCGCTGCGTTTGGGAGATAATGTGCTCATGGAGTACATTTGTACTCCATTGCGTTATTTCTGGCTAGAGCATTTGGTCGCCGGGTCTTGCGGCACTCAAAAAATCAGCTCGGACAACCCTCAGCGCCGTCGTTCAGCCCTTGCTTGTAGTTCTCGTACTCCAGCGAAGCTTTACCGTTAACCCACCTGAGGGTCAGGACCAGCACTGAATCGAAGTCATCACCGGTCCAGTCATCCAGAAGTTTGATTTTCTTCCCGGAAGCCTCTTCGGCCACTTTGTTGATCAACTCAGGCAAGTAGCCGTGGGACCAGGCCGTATAGATGGTTGCATCGTGATACTTGTCGCGCATCAACTCATCCGCCAGCGCGCCGGTGTCATTCGCGCCGAAGTCGATATTGACCGGCAAACCCAGCTTGATGGCGCTCGGGCCAACGGTCATCAATGGCCGCAGGTAGCTATAGGATTGATCACCTTCGCCCTCTTCCACATGACGACTGGGGTTGGCGGCAAAAATGAAATTGGCTTTACCGAATTGCCGCGGCAGCAACTCGGACAGATCAATGGCGCGGTTCAGGCCTTGGCAATTGAGCTGCCCAAGACCCATGGAGGGTTTCTCCGCATGGCGCATGAACACCAGTGTCTGAGTACCATTCTTGGGTTCGGCATGTACACCTTTGCCCAGGCTCAACAGTGCTATAGAGGATGCGACCAATGCCACGGGAACAAAAAGCCAGGCACAGCGGCGCTGAAACCGGCTGAGGATGGGGAATTTTGAAATTTTCATGGGTCTCTGATTCTGATGTGCAGTAGTGAGGTGCGTAGCGTGAAATGCCTCCCTTACCGGGTCAGCTACCCCGTACAACTCCCTTTTTCGAGCACTCCGAAGCGTGTCCCTGATACGCCCCACAGCCTAACGCGCACATGTTTCGATCTTGTTGACGTGCCAATAAGAGTCAAAATCGCCCCTAAGGTTTCACCGGACACTCCTTAAAGCCGGACAAATCAAAGACTAAGGTTTATTTGGATGTGTGTTTTCTCAAGGATAAAACACTGCGTCTGCCTGGGTCTTCTACTTGCGAAGCCCGCAAAATACGGCACTGAGCGCTACCGCCAGACCTGCGAGAGCATACACCCATACGGCTGAAGTAACAGGTAACAATAATCCGGCCAACAAAGGTCCGATGCCCGCGCCGATATCCCGCCAGACAGCATTGGCCGCCAATGCCTGAACGCGATCAGGACCGGGGTTGCGCTGGGCAACAAGCGTCGTCACCAGCGGCAGTTGCACGGCACGTAGAACCAGCACCCCGCCCGCGCCCAGTATCAACCAGTGAGAGCCAAACGCGATGAGTGCAAGACACGTCAACAAGGAGCAGACCACCAGCATGCGCACCGCGCCAAAGTGGTCCGCAGCACGCCCGCCGACAGGACTCAGCACCATCTCTGACACATAACGCAGAGCCAGTAGAACGCCTGCCACGATAACGCCGTTGCCGCCCATCACGGTCTGCGCCTGTAATGCGAGACTGAAGATAAACAGACCATCCAGCGCAACGCCTTCTATGAATGACCAGATGGCAACACTGTCCGGGGCTTTGAAGCGTCGACCTGTGGGGGCTGGCATCACATGCGGGCTGTCAGGCAGACCTCGTGCAAGCCACCAGCCGATAAGTGCCGCAACGGTCAGCACCATGAAAATCACACGCGGACCAAACTCGATGCTGATCAGAGCCCCCAGCGGTAACGCAATCATGGGGCCGATAGCGATAAATGCCCTTGAACGACCTGAGCGGTGCGCGGCCCCCGTCAGTTCCGAAGTAGCCAGCACCTGGGTCGAAAGATTCATGGCCGCGTAGGCCAACCCCCATCCCAGACGCAGAATCAGTAACCACCAGAAACCTGAAATGAAAGCATTGCCCAAGGCACAAACCGCCGCCGTCGCTGCAGCCAGCATCACCGTAGGCCGGTCACCATGACGTGCGTAATAGCGCACCACATAGCTGTAACCAAATATCCGCACCAGCCGATTGGCCGCCAGCAGCACACCCGCTTGCGCGAGGCTGATGCCAAAAGCCTGCACATGCATGGGCAGCAACAGATACAGCAAGACATCGCTGGGTAGACACAGCGCCAGAACGATTGCAGAACGACGGGAAACCACATCAATGGTGCGCGGAGCCGAAGCCATATCCAGAAAGATCCGGTTACAAAGCGGAGCCGCAGGATGCCGTCTCAATGCTACTCATGACAACCCTGTGACGGCGCAAATAGCCTTTTCAATGCAACGGCATAACCGAAAGAGCCTTTAGGAATAACGAGCATGCTTCACATCAATAAAACGAAATATTTTTCATTTACTGCAAAAAAATCCCTCCTGGTGTTCCGCAGGAGTGCTACTTTTGATCTTCGTAAGGACTGTTCGGAAATGTTGCAGGAAGGCACATCGGCCGAGGTAGGAATTCTCTGATCCATACCGGGGCCACCCAGCTTTTGCTGCCGTTTAGACAGCTCCCTTGCCTCCCCATTTGAGCCATGAACATGCTCGTTTGAAAGAGGTGGGCCTCATGAACAAAGTCACGTTCCCCAATGCTTGTCAGCTGATGCGCTGGCATTTCCACCCGGTGGGCTTTGAAGCCACTATGGACGCCCCAAGCAGCATGGTAGCCCGCCTGTTCGATCGGGCCAGTGGCGAGACGGTCATCGCAGTTGCAGGTTTGCGTTGCTCAACCGTCATGAACGCGAGTGAGGTGGAGTTGATCATCGAGGCCATCGAGGCAGAACTGGAGTCGTTCGTGCCATTGCGGGCTGTAGGGGCCTGAACAGCACTGGCATGGCTCTACCTCTCTCCGCCGGCGATTCCATGTTTGCCGCCAACTGACGTGGGACCGGCTTTAGCCGGGAAGGCGATATCTATGACGACACAATTTTAGTGCCTGAGGTGGCCTCTTCCCGGCTGAAGCCGGTCCCACGTCATCGCGCGCCCTACAATGCTCTACACGTTGGTCAGGCGACCA
>NZ_JACONW010000250.1 GCF_014357575.1 Pseudomonas folii
TTTGCGCTGTGTCAGGTAGGAGGCAACTTGTTGGCGAGGGGGCTTGCTGCGGTGATTCAGCTCGACCGTCTCGCGAACAAGTTCGCTCCTACCGGTTTGCGCTGAGTCAGGTAGGAGGCAACTTGTTGGCGAGAGGGCTTGCTGCGGTGATTCAGCTCGACCGTCTCGCGAACAAGTTCGCTCCTACCGGTTTTGCGCTGAGTCAGGTAGGAGGCTACTTGTTGGCGAGGGGGCTTACTGCGGTGATTCAGCTCGACCGTCTCGCGAACAAGTTCGCTCCTACCGGTTTGCGCTGAGTCAGGTAGGAGGCAACTTGTTGGCGAGAAGGTTTGATGCGGTGATTCAGGCCTTCTGTCTCGTTGGACCCATCTTTAGCGATCCCGCAGACTGCGTTCCATCCGCGCCAACCCTTCCTCCAGGAGCACCCTTGGGCAACCGAAGTTAAGCCGCACGAATTGCTGGCAATCATCACCAAATTCCGCTCCGGCGCTGAGGCCGACTTTGGCGTGTTCGAGGAAAAATTTCTGGGGATCGTCCAGGCCTAATGCGGAGCAGTCCAGCCAGGCGAGGTAGGTGCTTTGTGGCAGGTGCATGACCACGCCAGGCAGTCGTTCTTTAACCGCTTGGGCCAGATAATCACGATTGGCCTGCAGGTACGCGTTGACGTCGCTCAACCATTCACCGCATTCGCTGTAAGCCGCTCGCGTGGCTTCAAGACCGAGCACGTTGACGCTGTCGACCAGACCCAGGCGACCGGCGTTGAAGCGTTTACGCAGAGACTCATTCTGAATCACTGCAAACGCGGTTTTCAGCCCGGCGATGTTATAGGCCTTGCTCGCTGACATCAGCGTGACTGTGCGCTGGGCAATCTGCGGGCTGAGGGATGCGATGGGCACATGCCGACGGCCATCGAAGAGAATGTCGGCGTGAATATCATCAGAAATGATCAGCACGTCATGCTGCACGCAGGCTTCGCCAATCAGATGCAGCTCTTCGCCACTGAAGACCTTGCCCAGCGGGTTATGAGGGTTGCTCAGCAACAAGGCACCGGCGCTGGCCAGTTTGCCATTCAGCGCAGCCATGTCGGTGTGGTACTCGCCATTGGCGTCAGCCTTGAACGGCAATTCGATACGCGGCTGCTGCCAGTGATTCGGCGCTTGAGACAGTGGTGAGTAATTCGGCGTTTGCAAGACGACGCCGGAGTCGGCCGGAACCAGTGCGTTGAGCGCCATGTTAAAGCCCGGCTCGACGCCGGGCAGGAATACCAGTTCTTCAGGTTGAACACGCCAGGCATAACGCTGCCAGAGATACTCGACCACTGTCTGGCGCAGGTTGTCCTGTGCCACGCCGTAACCGAGCAGCGGATGTTCCAGTCGTTTCTGCAACGCCTGAATAATCGGTTCGGCCACCGGGAAATCCATGTCCGCTACCCACATCGGCAGCACGTCGGCGGGGTACAGGCTCCACTTTTTGCTGTCGGTGCCGTGGCGTTCGAATACGGTGTCCAGTTGGGTCGTCATTTCAGTCTCTACGGGCAGGAAGCAAGGGCGACAGGTTAGCTGCGCCCATCGCATCGGTCCACCCGCACCTGAGTTGACTGAATGGTGCCGTGATCAACTCAGCGCTGGTTTTTGTAAGCCTTGCCGTAGTGCCGCTCCAGACGTGCCTGAATCAACTCCAGTCCGATGGACAGCAGCCAATAGATCAGCGCCGCCGTGGTCAGCATTTCGATATAGCGGTAGGACGACCGGCCGTAAGACTGCGCGAGGAACATGACTTCCCAGACACCCATCACCGAGATCAGGGACGAGTCCTTGAGCATGGAAATGAATTGGCTGGTGGTCGGCGGAATGATGGTGCGCATGGCTTGCGGCAAAGTGATTTGCCAGAACACCACGGTAGGGCGCATGCCCAGTGCCGCAGCGGCTTCGCGTTGCCCGGGTGAAACACCGATGATGCCCGCCCGAAAGATCTCGCTCAGGTACGCGCCGTAGTTCAGCGACAGGGCAATAATGCCCGCGCTGATCGCGCCCGGCACCACGCCCAATTGCGGCAAACCGAGATAGATCAGCAGGATCTGAATCAACAGCGGCGTGCCACGGAAGAACGACGCATAGAAACTGGCGATGCCAAACGCCACGGCGCTATTGGACAAGCGCGCGAGTGCGGTGGCGAAGCCCAGTATCAGCGACAGCCATATCGAGCAGAAACACAGGAAAAGGGTCAGCGCCGCGCCTTGCAGAAAGCCGTTGGGTGCCAGATGCAGGCCGACCAGGTATTCCCATTTCGCGGCGATGATCGAGAACTTCAGGTCGAAGCTCATGAAAAACGCGATGCACAGACCGAGCATCACCATCCAGGTCAGGTACAGCCGCGTTTTGAAGCCGAAAATTCGCAACAGGCGCGAAGATCCGGCGTTCAAGTCAGGTGGGGCAGGTTGATGCTCGCTCATTGGGTAATATCAGAGCCGATCCATTTCTGGGAGATCTTGCCCAGCGTGCCGTCTGCCTTGAGCTCGGCAATGACCTTGGTCAGCTTGGCATCCCATTCAGCATCGCCTTTTTCGGTCGCGACAACGTTAGGTTCGGCGTATAGCGCGTCGCCAGCGATCTTGAAGCGCGGATCCTGATTGATGCGCTCGCGTGCAGTGATCAGGTTAGTGATCATGGCGTCGAGACGCACACCTGCGCCCAGTGCCAGGTCCTGGAACGCCACGGTTTCGTTGTCGTACGGTGCAGCCTGGACGGCATCGAACGGGTAGCTGATCGGCTTGTCTTCTGCACCTTCAATCACCAGGTCCTTGTTGAGGTAGGCCTCGTAGGTGGAAGCGCTGATGATCCCAACCTTCTTGCCCGAAAGGTCTTTGGCGGACTTGATCGCGTCATTTTTGGCGTTGACCACGATGACCGCTGGCGACTGGTAGTACTCAACGGGGAAGTTGAATACCTGAGCGCGGGCCTGACTCGGGGTCATGGAACAGATGCACACATCGTAGCGGTTGCCCCAGTGGCCTGCGGCGATGACGTCCCAGGACGGAGTGGCCAGTTGCAGTTTCACGCCCAGCTTGTCGGCGACTGCTTTTGCTACGTCGACGTCGAATCCGTCCAGCTGGTTTTGATCATTAAGGAAGGAAAACGGTGGGTAGTTCTCCATCATCACGCCGACCATTTCACCTTTTTTATTGATTTTATCCAGCGTCGCACCGGCCATGGCGGTAGAGCAGACGGACAGCAGGGCAAGGCTCAAAGGCAAAACAGCACGTAGATTCATCACATCACCGAATAGATCGAACACAAATAATTGGTATATATTTAAACGCGATATTAAAAATGTCCTTAATTATTAATTGATCTATGTGCCTTTGCTTTGGTTATAAGCCACGGATTTTGCGGTTTATCAATCGGCTTAAATTTTCAATTCACTCATCCGTTGCCTCTGCATTCGCGCAGCAGATGCCCAGCTTTCAGGAGTTCCCATGTCCACACCCGTAAAATCAATCCCGCTACGCTTGCTTGACGGCGGCATGGGTCGGGAGCTCATGCGCATCGGTGCGCCATTTCGTCAGCCTGAATGGTCGGCACTGGCGTTGATCGAAGCTCCGGAATTTGTCCTCAAGGCGCATCAGGCTTTTATCAACGCCGGTGCGCGGATCATCACCAGCAACAGCTACGCGTTGGTGCCGTTTCACCTGGGTGAAGAGCGTTTCAGAGCGGATGCTCCTGCGCTGTCCGAGCTGGCGGGCCAGCTTGCACGTCAGGCCGCATCGGAAGCCTCACAACCTGTTCAGGTTGCAGGGTCGTTGCCGCCAGCGTTGGGTTCTTATCGTCCGGATCTGTTCGATCATGATCAGTCGGTGGCGATCCATCGCATCCTGATTCATGGGCTGAAGGCCAGCGTCGATGTGTGGCTGGCTGAAACCCAAAGCTCGATCGCTGAAGTACGTGCGGTACGGGAAGCGCTGGGTCAGGATGACAAGCCTTTGTGGCTGTCGTTTACCCTGGAAGACGGTGAAGACCATGGTCCTCGTTTGCGCTCTGGCGAGACGGTGGCTGAGGCGACGGCAGTTGCTATCGAACTGGGTGCCGGTGCAGTGCTGTTCAATTGCAGCCAGCCGGAAGTCATGGCTGCCGCACTGGTGGCGGCGCGTGAAGTGATTGAGGCGGCATCTGCGCAGATCGAGTTGGGCGTGTACGCCAACGCATTCCCGGTGATGGAAGTGGAAGAAGAAGGCGCCAACGACACCTTGCACGAGATCCGCGCAGACCTTGGGCCAGACGCTTATGCAAAGTGGGCAAATACCTGGGTAGAGCAGGGCGCTTCGGTAATCGGAGGCTGCTGTGGCATCGGGCCGGAGCACATCGCGGCGTTGCACAGCCATTTCAAGCTGGTGTAGGGCGCGAGATCCCTGGCTGGCAGACGAATTTGTGGAGATCTTGCTGGATCGCACCGATCTTTG
>NZ_JACONW010000251.1 GCF_014357575.1 Pseudomonas folii
ATATCGCCTGGTCATGCCTGGGCAGCGGAATTGCCGTAAATGCACTTTGGTTATATGCAGATTCTTAAATAGTATTTTTAAGAATATCCGCACGTCTCTAAGATTGCCTCCATGCCATTAGCAGATCCACGCGGTCGCGGCTGCAGGCCAATCAATTTCAAGGAGTTCGATCATGAGTGCATCTCTGCGTAGCGTTGACGGTCAGGACGAAGCAGCGATTCTGCGCGAGATACAGAGTGCGCTGCGCGACCTGCGTTTCGGCGCTGTTGAAATCACGGTGCACAACGCCCAGGTCGTCCAGATCGAACGCAAAGAAAAGTTTCGTTTACAGAATCCGGGTAACAAACCGAGCTGACACACGCAAAACCCGGTATGAGCCAACTTGTTGGCGAGATGCTTGATGCGGTGTTTCAGGGAAACCGCTTCGCCAACAAGTTGGCTCCTACAAAAAGCCTCAAACCAAAAATTAGAAAAAGCCAACACCACCACCCGATTTCCAGGAGCTTGACCCATGTCCATACGCCGTTACGCGCTGGCCGCACTTGCCAGTGCCGTTTTTGCCGGTTCTGCAGTTGCAAAGGATTACGAGCTGTTGAACGTCTCGTACGACCCGACTCGCGAGCTGTATCAGGAATACAACGCTGAGTTCGTCAACTTCTGGAAAAAGTCGCATCCGGACGACAAGGTTGAAATCAAGCAATCCCACGGTGGTTCGGGCAAACAGGCTCGTTCGGTTATCGATGGTCTGCGCGCCGACGTTGTGACGCTGGCACTGGCTGGCGACATCGATGAAGTCGCCAAGCTCGGCAAAACCCTGCCGGAGAACTGGCAGACCCGTCTGCCGGACGCCAGCACGCCTTATACGTCCACCATCGTGTTCCTGGTGCGCAAAGGCAACCCGAAAGGCATCAAGGACTGGGGCGATCTGGTCAAGAAAGACGTTTCTGTCATCACGCCTAACCCGAAAACCTCCGGCGGCGCTCGCTGGAACTTCCTGGCGGCCTACGGCTATGGCCTGAAAACCGGCGGCAGCGAAGCCAAAGCCAACGAATATGTGAAAGAGCTGTTCAAGCACGTGCCTGTGCTGGACACCGGTGCTCGCGGTTCTACCATTACGTTCGTTAACAACGGTCAGGGCGACGTGCTGCTGGCGTGGGAAAACGAGGCGTTCCTGGCGTTGAAAGAAGACGGCGGCGCGGACAAGTTCGACATCGTCGTGCCTTCGCTGTCGATCCTCGCTGAGCCACCAGTGGCAGTGGTCGACAAGAACGCCGAGAAGAAAGGCAACACCGAAATCGCGACGGCTTACCTGAAGCACCTGTACAGCAAGGAAGGCCAGGAAATCGCCGCAAAGAACTTCTATCGTCCACGTGACGCGGAAGTGGCTGCCAAGTACGAAAAGCAGTTCCCGAAACTGGACCTGCTGACTATCGACAAAGACTTCGGCGGCTGGAAAACTGCGCAGCCCAAGTTCTTTAATGACGGCGGCATTTTCGACCAGATTTATACGCCGCAGTAATGCAGGCGATTGCACCGTGTTGACCCGGTAGGAGCGAACTTGTTCGCGAGGCGAGGAGCCTGAAACACCGCGCCCACTGTCTCGCCAACAAGTTGGCTCCTGCCGGACCGGCCTTTCAAGTCGGTTGTATTCGCTGAACTAAAGGACCCGCACTCGTTTGCGGGTTCCGTGTGTTAACCAAGGACACTTATGTCACGTCGCATCTCCCCCGTCATACCCGGCTTCGGGCTGACGCTGGGTTACACCGTGGTGTATCTCAGCCTGATTGTGTTAATTCCGCTGGCGGCCATGTTCATCCATGCCGCACAGCTGACCTGGGATCAATTCTGGGCAATCATTACCGCACCCCGTGTGCTTGCAGCGCTGAAACTGAGCTTCAGTGCAGCGTTCTATGCCGCTGTCATCAATGGTGTGATCGGTGTTTTGCTGGCCTGGGTGTTGGTGCGCTATACCTTTCCGGGGCGCAAGATTATCGATGCGATGATCGACCTGCCGTTCGCCCTGCCTACCGCAGTTGCCGGTATCGCCCTGACCGCGCTGTACGCGCCTAACGGTCTGGTCGGGCAGTTTGCCGCAGACTTGGGCTTCAAGATCGCTTACACCCCGCTTGGTATCACCCTTGCGCTGACCTTCGTCACGCTGCCATTCGTGGTGCGCACGGTGCAGCCGGTGCTGGCCGATATTCCCCGTGAAGTCGAAGAAGCTGCAGCTTGCCTAGGCGCGCGTCCGCTGCAAGTGTTCCGTCATATTCTCGTACCGGCCTTGCTGCCTGCCTGGCTGACCGGATTTGCATTGGCGTTTGCCCGGGGCGTGGGCGAGTACGGTTCAGTGATTTTCATTGCGGGCAACATGCCGATGAAAACCGAGATACTGCCGCTGCTGATCATGGTCAAGCTCGACCAGTACGATTACACCGGCGCCACGGCCATCGGCGTGATGATGCTGGTGGTTTCCTTCGTTCTGTTGCTGCTGATCAACTTGCTGCAGCGGCGTATCGAAACCCCATCCTGAGGAGGCGCAGAACATGTCCCATTCATCTGTTTCAGCCGCCGCCTCCGCCAATGCTGCCCGCCGTGGCAGCGCGGTCTCGCGCCGGATTCTGATCATCCTGTGCTGGCTGGTGTTTCTGCTGTTCCTCGGCTTGCCGCTGTTTATCGTGGTGTCCCAGGGTTTGAAAAACGGCCTCGGCGCGTTCTTCACGGCGATCCTCGAACCCGACGCACTGTCAGCCCTCAAGCTGACCGTGATCGCGGTCGTCATTTCGGTCCCGCTCAATCTGGTCTTCGGCGTCAGCGCTGCCTGGTGCGTGAGCAAGTACTCGTTCCGGGGCAAAAGCATCCTGGTGACGTTGATCGACCTGCCGTTCTCGGTCTCGCCGGTCATTGCCGGTCTGGTCTACGTATTGATGTTCGGTGCTCAAGGCTTCTTCGGCCCATGGCTGCAGGATCATGACATCCAGATCGTGTTCGCCTTGCCGGGCATCATCCTGGCGACCATCTTCGTCACCGTGCCGTTCGTGGCCCGTGAGCTGATCCCGCTGATGCAGGAGCAGGGCACTCAGGAAGAAGAAGCGGCACGTCTGCTCGGCGCCAATGGCTGGCAAATGTTCTGGTACGTGACCGTGCCGAATATCAAGTGGGGCCTGATCTATGGCGTGGTGCTGTGTACCGCACGGGCCATGGGTGAGTTCGGGGCGGTGTCGGTGGTCTCCGGGCACATCCGCGGCGTCACCAATACCCTGCCGCTTCACGTCGAAATTCTCTACAACGAGTACAACCACGTTGCAGCCTTTGCCGTGGCGAGCCTGTTGCTGATCCTTGCGCTGTTTATCCTGCTGCTCAAGCAGTGGAGCGAAGCGCGCATTAACCGTCTGCGCCAAAGTGCGGCGGAGGAATAATTCATGTCAATCGAAGTCCGTAATGTCAGCAAGAACTTCAATGCCTTCAAAGCCCTGAGCAGCATCAATCTGGATATCCAGAGTGGCGAGCTGGTGGCGTTGCTAGGCCCGTCCGGTTGCGGCAAGACCACCTTGCTGCGCATTATTGCCGGTCTGGAAACCCCCGATGACGGCAGTATCGTGTTCCACGGTGAAGACGTGTCCGGCCATGATGTGCGTGATCGCAACGTCGGTTTCGTGTTCCAGCACTACGCGCTGTTTCGTCACATGACCGTGTTCGACAACGTCGCCTTCGGTCTGCGCATGAAACCCAAGAATCAGCGCCCGAATGAAAGCCAGATCGCGGTCAAGGTTCATGAGCTGCTGAACATGGTCCAGCTGGACTGGCTGGCTGATCGCTATCCAGAGCAATTGTCCGGTGGCCAGCGTCAGCGTATCGCCCTGGCACGCGCCCTGGCGGTAGAGCCCAAAGTGTTGCTGCTGGATGAGCCGTTTGGTGCACTGGATGCCAAGGTGCGTAAAGAGCTGCGTCGCTGGTTGGCGCGTCTGCACGAAGACATCAACCTGACCTCGGTTTTCGTGACTCACGATCAGGAAGAAGCCATGGAAGTGGCGGATCGCATCGTGGTCATGAACAAAGGGGTGATCGAGCAGATCGGCTCGCCGGGCGAGGTGTACGAAAACCCGGCCAGCGATTTCGTTTACCACTTCCTGGGCGACTCCAACCGTCTGCATGTGGGGGAAGAGCACGTGCTGTTCCGTCCCCATGAAGTGTCGCTGTCACGCTCGGAGCTGGAAGACCACCACGCCGCCGAAGTGCGCGACATCCGTCCGCTGGGCGCGACCACCCGGATCACCCTGAGGGTTGAAGGCCAGAGCGAGCTGATCGAAGCCGAAGTGGTGAAAGACCACGACAGCCTGACCGGTCTGGCGCGGGGCGAAACGCTGTACTTCAAGCCGAAGGTTTGGCAGAAGGTTGCGAATATCTAAAGGTTGGTGAGGATATCAATCGCAAATATCGACACGATGTCGTGGGACC
>NZ_JACONW010000252.1 GCF_014357575.1 Pseudomonas folii
ATGGTGGGGATTCTGATGGCAAAGGAATAGAACTGTAGGAGCTGCCGAAGGCTGCGAAGGGTCTTGGTCGCTGAGGTGACTTCAAGAGTGTTCGCAGCCTTCGGCAGCTCCTACAGGGGATACGTTGTCAAGGAAGTGCTGCCACAACCGACAGCTCAACCAGTATTTCCGGTTCGCACAGCTTTGCTTCGACAGTTGCACGTGCGGGCGCGACGCCTTTTGGCAGCCATTTATCCCAGACGCTGTTCATTCCGGCAAAGTGGGCGTCGATGTCTTTCAGGTAAATCGTCACTGACAGGATGCGACTTTTGTCAGTACCGGCCAGATCCAGCAAGCGCTCGATGCTGTTGAGGGTCTCGCGGGTTTGTTGTTCGATCCCGGCGGCCATGTCGTCACCGACCTGGCCTGCAAGGTACACGGTGCCGTTATGGACGACGACCTGGCTCATGCGCTCATTGGTGAGCTGGCGCTGGATGGACATTTTTTGCGATCTCCCTAGTGCTGCCGTAACGAGAAATATCAAGGCCTTCGGCGCTGATCTGAGGTTTCTGGCGAGCAATCAGGTCCGCCAGCAAACGACCCGAACCGCAGGCCATGGTCCAGCCCAATGTACCGTGGCCGGTATTGAGGAACAGGTTACGGTACGGCGTGGCACCGACAATCGGTGTGCCGTCCGGCGTCGTGGGGCGCAGACCGGTCCAGAAACTGGCCTGGCTCAAGTCACCGCCGCGAGGATAAAGATCGTTGACGATCATCTCCAGTGTTTCACGTCGACGCGGGTTCAGCGACAGATCAAACCCGGCAATCTCTGCCATCCCGCCGACCCGGATACGGTTATCAAAGCGGGTAATCGCCACCTTGAAAGTCTCATCGAGAATGGTCGATGTCGGGGCCATCGCCGGATCGGTGATCGGCACCGTCAGCGAATAACCCTTGAGCGGATACACAGGAGCCTTGATGCCCAGTGGCTTGAGCAACTGCGGCGAGTAGCTGCCGAGTGCCAGGACGTAACGGTCTGCTGTCTCCAGCTTGCCGTCGATCCACACACCATTGATGCGGTCGCCAGCGAAATCAATACGCTCGATGGACTGGTTGTAGCGGAACTCAACGCCCAACTGCACAGCCATCTCGGCCAGGCGAGTGGTAAACATCTGGCAATCGCCGGTCTGGTCGTTGGGCAGACGCAGAGCACCCGCGAGAATATTGGTCACACCCGCCAAAGCCGGTTCAACCCGGGCAATATCGTCGCGGTTCAAAAGCTCGAATGGCACGCCGGACTGTTCAAGAACAGAGATGTCTTTGGCGGCGTTATCCAGTTGCTCCTGAGTGCGGAACAGCTGAGTTGTACCCAGTGTGCGGCCTTCGTAAGCGATGCCGGTTTCAGCACGCAATTCGTCCAGACAATCGCGGCTGTATTCGGACAGGCGAACCATGCGTTCTTTGTTTACGGCATAGCGGTTGGCCGTGCAGTTGCGCAACATTTGCGCCATCCAAAGATATTGGTCGATATCGGCAGTGGCTTTGATCGCCAGCGGTGCATGGCGCTGAAGCAGCCATTTGATCGCTTTGAGCGGCACGCCGGGCGCTGCCCAAGGCGATGCATAACCCGGCGAAACCTGCCCCGCGTTGGCAAAGCTGGTTTCCATGGCTACTGCTGGCTGGCGATCCACGACCGTAACCTGCATGCCTGCCCGTGCCAGATAATAAGCACTGGTCGTGCCGATCACACCACTACCAAGGACCAGAACGCGCATGTTGATTTACCTCATCGCGGATATCCGCTGACGTTTTGAAGTTTTAAGCAAGGATGTGGGCAGTATATGCAGCCAAGGGCAGTGCTTTTCACTGTATAAGTGCTTATATTTGGCGGGATTTCCCGGCAAAGAAGCCTTTGGTAGAGGGGGTTTTACCCATGCGTACCCAAACCCAGTCAAAACGTGAACTGGATAAGATCGACCGCAACATCCTGCGCATCCTTCAGGCCGACGGCCGAATCTCCTTCACCGAGCTGGGCGAGCGTGTCGGTTTGTCGACTACGCCCTGCACAGAGCGGGTCCGTCGGCTGGAGCGCGAAGGCATCATCATGGGTTACAACGCCCGCCTCAATCCGCAAAGTCTCAAGGCTAGCCTATTGGTGTTCGTCGAGATCAGCCTGGACTACAAGTCTGGCGACACCTTCGAAGAATTCCGCCGCGCCGTGCTGAAACTGCCCCATGTGCTGGAGTGCCACCTGGTCTCGGGTGACTTCGATTACTTGGTCAAAGCGCGCATTTCGGAAATGGCCTCGTACCGCAAATTGCTGGGCGACATCCTGCTCAAACTGCCCCACGTGCGGGAGTCCAAGAGCTATATCGTGATGGAAGAGGTGAAAGAGAGCCTGAATCTGCCGATTGCGGATTGAGTCGGGTATCTGTGGATTTCTTGTCGGAGATTCTATGTTTGCCCGCAATCTGACGTGGGACCGGCTTTAGCCGGGAAGAGGCCAGTACATTCAACAAATATAGGGAGTCTGTAATACTGCTTTCCCGGCTAAAGCCGGTCCCACGTCATCAGTACAGTTTGAGTCTCGTCCAGCGTCTAAACCAACACCTGCCGCGTCGACGCCATGTACTCATGAATCTGCTTTTCGACCCGCGGATGAATCATCTCCACCGGTCTGCGACCATTGGGGCAAGGCAAGGTGGGCGTGGTGCCGAACATGCGGCAGATCAGTGGGCGTTCGTCATACACCGTGCAACCGTTGGGGCCTAGGTGCACACAATTGAGTTCGTCCATGGCCGCACCCTGCTCGGCTGTCGTCTTGCGCGGCAGACGGGACATTTCTTCTGGCGAGGTCGTCACCGGACCACAGCAGTCGTGACAGCCTGGGACGCATTCGAAAGAAGGAATCTGCTGACGTAACGCACGAATTTTCTGACTGTTGCAGCTCATTGAAACTTACCCGCTGTGAATGGGCGTGATTTTGCCTCAGTCAGGCTGTTCAAGACAGCACCGTCTGGATCGCGCCTTGCCCGTCGCCGAACCTGCGGCTTATCCTCGGGAATGTTTTTCAGACGCCAGCAACGGGATCCCGCCATGAACGCCCGCGTTCAACCATCGACCGCCAACGACCAGCACACCGCCTCTTATTACGCCGCCAGCAGCCATCCACGCCCGGATTATCCGTCGCTGCAAGGCCAGATTCAGGCGGACGTCTGTGTGGTGGGCGGCGGCTTTTCCGGCCTGAATACCGCTATTGAGCTGGCCGAGCGTGGCTTGAGCGTGGTGCTGCTGGAAGCGCGAAAAATTGGCTGGGGCGCCAGCGGGCGTAATGGCGGGCAGTTGATTCGCGGTGTTGGCCACGGTCTGGAGCAGTTCACGGGCGTGGTCGGTGCTGAGGGCGTTCGGCAGTTGAAGCTGATGGGCATTGAGGCGGTCGAAATCGTGCGCCAGCGTGTCGAGCGCTATGGCATCAATTGCGATCTGACCTGGGGTTATTGCGACCTGGCCAACAAGCCTCGGGATCTAGTCGGGCTGGCCGAAGATGCTGATGAGTTGCGCGATTTGGGTTATCGCCATTCGTTAAAACTGCTGCAGGCCAGCGAGATGCGCAGCGTAGTCGGTTCTGACCGCTATGTGGGTGGTCTTATCGATATGGGGTCTGGGCATTTGCACCCGCTGAACCTTGCCTTGGGCGAAGCCGCTGTGGCGCAGTCGTTGGGCGTGCAAGTGTTCGAGCACTCGGCGGTGAGTCGCATCGAATATGGTCCGCAGGTCAAAGTGCATACCCCTCAAGGCACTGTTTTGGCCAATACGCTGGTGTTGGGTTGCAACGCTTACCTGAATGATCTCAACCCACAGCTCAGCGGCAAGGTTCTACCCGCAGGCAGCTACATCATCGCGACCGAGCCATTGAGTAAAGAGTTGGCCACGCAGTTGCTGCCACAAAACATGGCCGTGTGTGATCAGCGCGTGACGGTGGACTACTTCCGGCTCTCGGCGGATCGACGCTTATTGTTTGGTGGGGCCTGTCACTACTCGGGTCGTGACCCTCAGGACATCGCGGCCTATATGCAGCCCAAGATGCTCAAGGTGTTCCCGCAGTTGGCTGGCGTAAAGATCGATTATCAGTGGGGCGGCATGATCGGCATCGGTGCCAACCGCTTGCCGCAGATCGGTCGATTGAAGGACCAGCCCAATGTGTTCTACGCCCAGGCCTATTCCGGACACGGCCTTAACGCGACTCATCTGGCTGGCAAGCTGCTTGGCGAAGCCATTGCCGGGCAACACAGCAATGGCTTCGAGCTGTTCGCCAAAGTCCCGCACATTACCTTCCCGGGCGGCAAGCATTTGCGTTCGCCGCTGCTGGCGCTGGGGATGCTTTGGCATCGGTTGAAGGAATTGCGTTGAGCCTGACGTTGATTGATGGACGACTTCGGTCCAACAAGGGAATGCGGTTTCTTGTG
>NZ_JACONW010000253.1 GCF_014357575.1 Pseudomonas folii
ATGCAGGCCAATGTGAAGTCTACCGCCCGGGGAATGCGGTCTGCCACACAACTTGTTGCTATCCTCCCCTTCCCAACCCCACCAATCGAGTAGCCCATGCTTGAGGTAAAAAACGTCTTCAAGAGCTACGCCACTGCGCAAGGCCCTCTGGCGGTGTTGCGCGGGGTGGATCTGGTTTTGCAGAACGGCAGCAGCCTGGCCTTGATGGGGGAATCCGGGAGCGGCAAGAGCACCTTGCTGCATCTGGTGGCAGGCCTTGATCAGGCTGACTCAGGGCAGATCGAGATTGCAGGGCAGCGTCTGGACCGCATGAATGAATCACAACTGGCCAACTGGCGCCGCACGGAAATCGGCCTGGTGTTCCAGCAGTTCAACCTGATCGGCAGCCTCAAGGTTGAGGACAACCTGGCGTTTCAGGCGCGGCTGGCCGGGCGTTATGAGCCGCAATGGCAGGCACAACTGGTGGAGCGGCTGGGTCTCGGGGATCTGCTCAAGCGCTATCCGGAGCAATTATCGGGCGGCCAACAGCAGCGGGTAGCCATTGGCCGGGCGCTGGCATCGCGACCCGGTTTGCTGTTGGCCGACGAACCCACCGGCAACCTCGATGAAGCCACCAGCGATGAAGTCCTGCAACTACTCCTGGACCTGCTGGCGGACAGCTCGACCAGTCTGTTAATGGTCACCCACAGCCCGCGGGTTGCCGAGCGTCTGACTCACAAAGTGATCCTGCATCACGGCCGCCTGGCAACCGAGAGCGATCGCTGAGGTGCGGGTTTTCTACTGGACACTGCGCGCCCTGCTTAGCCACTGGCGACGTCACCCGGTGCAATTTTTCAGTGTATTGACAGGGCTTTGGCTCGCAACGGCGCTACTGACCGGTGTCCAGGCGCTCAACAGTCAGGCTCGGCAGAGCTATGCCCAGGCCAGCCAACTGATCGGCGGCGAACCACAAAGCAGTCTGGCCACCGCCAACAACGCGGCGTTCTCGCAAGATGTGTTTATCAGCCTGCGCCGCGAAGGTTGGCCGGTATCGCCCGTGGTACAGGGCCGAATCCTTCTTCAAGGGCTGGAAGACCGCCGTGTGCAACTGATGGGCATCGAACCGGTGTCATTGCCCAGCGGTACAGCAGTGGCCGGACAGACTCTGGACCTGAACGGAATCGTCGACTTCCTCACTCCGCCCGGCCAGACCTGGATCGCGACCCAGACGCTGCAGGCGCTGGGCCTCAATGAAGGGCAACAACCGCTGACCAGCAACGGCCAGCGCCTGCCACCGCTGCACAGTCGAGTCGATATGGCACCCGGCGTGTTGCTCACGGATATCGGCTTCGCTCAGCCACTGCTGCAAATGGCCAATCAAGTGTCGCGTCTGCTGCTGCCCAAAGACTTCGCGGCGAGCAATCCTGTGTTGCCACCGGAATTGAGCGGTCTGCTTCAACTGAAGAAAAGCGGCGAAGAGAACAATCTGACGCGCCTCACCGAAAGCTTCCATCTGAACCTCAACGCGCTGGGCGTACTGGCCTTCATCGTCGGTCTGTTCATCGTGCATGCGGCCATCGGCCTGGCACTGGAGCAGCGGCGCGGACTGTTGCGCAACCTGCGCGCCTGCGGGGTCAGCGCCAGAATGCTGATTGCAGCGCTCGCCATGGAATTAGGGGTGCTGGCCTTGCTCGGCGGGCTGCTCGGGATTGCCAGCGGTTATCTGTTGGCGAGTCTGTTGCTGCCCGATGTCGCTGCCAGCCTGCGCGGTTTGTATGGCGCGGAAGTCGCAGGCCAACTGAGTCTGAGCCCGATCTGGTGGCTGGGCGGTCTTGGCTTGAGTGTATTGGGTGCATTGCTGGCCGGGGCTAACAGTCTGCTGCGCGCGGCGCGTCTGCCCTTGCTGGCGTTGGCCAGTCCACAGGCCTGGCATCAGGCCCACAGTCGCTGGCTGCGCCGCCAAGGCTGGGTGGCTGGCGGCGCGGCAATTGTTGCACTGGCTGCGCTGCTGATCGGCGACAGCCTTGCCGCAGGTTTCGTCTTGACGGGCAGTCTGTTGCTATCTGCGGCTCTGGGTTTGCCGGTGCTGCTCAATGGTCTGCTCAATACCTTGCTGGGGCGCAGCCGTTCAGTGTTGGGCCAATGGTTTCTGGCTGATTGCCGTCAGCAACTGCCAGCGCTCAGTCTGGCGCTGATGGCGTTACTCCTGGCGCTGGCGGCGAACATCGGCGCGGGGAGCATGACGTCCGGGTTTCGGCAAACCTTCGGCAACTGGCTTGAACAAAGGCTGACCGCCGAGTTGTACGTCACGCCGCAAAACGCGGCCCAAGCCCCTGAAATGCAGGCCTGGCTTATGCAACAGCCCAACGTCAGCGCCGTGCTGCCTAACCGGCAGGTGTCGATCCAGCTGCAAGGCTGGCCAGCCGACCTGTTCGGCGTGATGGATCATCCAACCTACCGTGAGCACTGGCCGCTGCTGGAGTCCGCCAGTGGCGATCCATGGGATCAACTGGTGCAGACTGATAGCGTGATGATCAGCGAGCAACTGGCCCGTCGTCTCAAGCTGAGCGTTGGCGAAAGTCTGACCATTCCAGTGCCGGCTGGCCAATGGACGCCGCGCATCGTGGGTATATATGCCGACTACGGCAATCCCAAGGGCCACTTGCTGGTCAACGCCGAACGCTTGTTGCGCCACTGGCCGCAACTGGCTGCCAACCGCTTCAATCTGCGCATCGATCCGGCCGCAGTGCCTGCGCTGGTCAGCGACCTGCAACAGCGCTTCGCCCTGGACGATAACCACATCATCGATCAGAGCCAGCTCAAAGGCTGGTCCAAGCAGATTTTCGAGCGCACTTTTGCCGTCACCGCCGCCCTCAACAGCCTGACGCTGGCCGTGGCGGGCATTGCGTTGTTCATCAGCCTGCTGACCCAGAGTCAAAGTCGTCTCGGCCAACTGGCGCCCCTGTGGGCGCTGGGTATAACGCGACGTCAGTTGATGCTGCTCAATCTCGGCCAGACGTGGTTGCTAGCTGTACTGACGCTGGTCCTGGCGTTGCCGTTGGGCTTGTTACTGGCGTGGTGTCTGGATGCGGTGATCAATGTGCAAGCCTTTGGCTGGCGCTTGCCGCTGCATATCTTCCCGGCTCAGTTGCTGCAACTGGCAGCGCTGGCACTGCTTGCCACCCTGGTCGCCTCTGCGTGGCCGCTGTGGAAGCTATCCCGCACTCGCCCGGCCGATCTGCTGAGGACGTTTGCCAGTGAAAACTAATCTCTTGCTCCTGCTGATTCTGCTGGCCCTTGCTGGCTGCGATAAACCTGCCGAATCCGAGCAGGGGTTCGCCGGGATGGGTAATCAAGCCGAACAGTTCACCCCGGTCACACCAGGCCGTGAGTTCACCTTCCCGGCGGATCATGGCCCGCACCCGGGATTCCGTATTGAGTGGTGGTACATCACGGCCAATCTCAAAGACGAGCAAGGGCAGAATTTCGGCGTGCAATGGACGCTGTTCCGTAATGCGCTGAGGGCTGGCAGTCATGGCTCCGGCTGGAACGACGGCACGATCTGGATGGGGCATGCCGCCGTGACTTCGGCCACGCAGCACTACGCCGCAGAGCGTTATGCCCGAGGAGGCATCGAGCAGGCCGGCGTGACGCTCACGCCGTTTTCAGCGTGGATAGACGACTGGAAACTGCACAGCACTTCGCCCACAGCAGACCCGCTGGCCGACATGCAACTCCAGGCCACGGGGACGCAGTTCGCTTATCAACTTCACCTGACGTCCAGCAAACCGCTGGTCCTGCAAGGCACACAGGGTTTCAGTCAGAAATCCGAGCAGGGCCAGGCTTCTTACTATTACAGCCAGCCGTACTTTCAGGCCGAGGGCGAACTGACCATTGCTGGCAAACGCTATCAAGTCAGCGGCCCTGCGTGGCTGGATCGCGAATGGAGCAGCCAGCCGCTAACCGCGAATCAGACCGGCTGGGACTGGTTCTCGGTGCACCTGGACAGCGGCGAAGAACTGATGCTGTATCGCATGCGCCAGAAACAGGGTGAGCCGTATCTGACGGGCACATGGATCAACGCTGACGGCAGCACTCAGTTGCTGACCGCCAAAGACATCAGCCTCTCGCCATTGGCCAATACCCGCGTTGCAGGTCACGACATGCCGACCCGCTGGTCGGTGAAAATTCCTGGCAAGGGTCTTGAAATCATCACCGAAGCGCTGAACCCCAAGGCCTGGATGGATTTGCAGATCCCCTACTGGGAAGGCCCGATCACCTTGAGTGGCAGTCATAAGGGCGTGGGTTATCTGGAGATGACCGGGTATTGATCCCTCGCTTTCAAGAAGACTAATCAATGGTAGGAGCGAACTCGTTCGCGAGAAGCTTCACGCGGTGATTCAGGCACACCGCCCTCGCGAACAAGTTCGCTCCTACCG
>NZ_JACONW010000254.1 GCF_014357575.1 Pseudomonas folii
CGTCTGTCACGGCCTCTTCCCGGCTGAAGCCGGTCCCACGTCGTCAATCAGCTTGCTGGCCAACATAGAATCTCCCACAGCGACCGCATTTCAAGCTGGATTAACACTCCACCCACTTGACCGCCAAACCACCCCGTGACGTTTCCTTGTACTTCTCAAGCATGTCCGCGCCGGTGTCGCGCATGGTGCGGATGGCGTGGTCCAGGGAGATGAAATGCTCACCGTCGCCACGCATGGCCATTTGTGCGGCGTTGATTGCTTTCACAGCTGCAATCGCGTTGCGCTCGATACAGGGTATTTGCACCAGACCGCCCACCGGGTCGCAGGTCAGGCCCAGGTTGTGTTCCAGACCAATCTCCGCAGCATTTTCCACCTGCTCCGGCGTTGCGCCGAGAATCTCTGCCAACCCTGCAGCCGCCATCGCACAGGCCGAACCGACCTCGCCCTGACACCCCACTTCCGCACCAGAAATCGACGCATTCTTTTTGCACAGAATGCCCACCGACGCCGCGCTCAAGAAGAACCTTACGATGTCATCTTCGTTGGCATCCGGATTGAATTTCATGAAGTAATGCAGCACCGCCGGGATGATCCCCGCGGCGCCATTGGTAGGCGCAGTCACCATACGCCCGCCTGCCGCATTCTCTTCGTTGACCGCCAGGGCGAACAGGTTGACCCATTCCATGGCGCTGAGAGTCGAGCTGATCACGTTGGGCTTGCCCAGCTCCTGCAAACTGCGATGCAGCCGGAAAGCACGCCGCCGCACATTCAGGCCACCGGGCAAGATGCCCTCTTCCCTCAGCCCTTTGTTCACGCAGTCCTGCATTGCACCCCAGATATGCAGGATCCGCGAGCGGATTTCCGCTTCGGTGCGCCAGACTTTTTCGTTCTCCATCATCAGTGCAGAGATGCTCAAACCGTGCTGCTTGCACAGACGCAACAACTGCGCGCCGCTGGAGAAATCGTAAGGCAGTTGAGTGGTATCGCTATCCAGAACGCCGCTGGCGGCCTGTTCAGCATCAACGACAAAGCCGCCGCCCACCGAATAATAAGTCTGCTCATACACTTCGCCAGTGGCACCATAGGCGCAGAGCGTCATGCCGTTGGGGTGATAAGGCAGGCTTTCCTCCAGCAGGCGCATGTCGCGCTGCCACTCGAAGGTAATGCGCTGTTCGCCGCCGAGCAGCAGAACCTGTTGTTCCAGCACAGCGTCTACACGAGGGGCGACCAGCGCCGGGTCAACCTGATCAGGCCACTCGCCCATCAGGCCGATGACCGTCGCACGGTCACTGCCGTGACCAATGCCGGTGGCCGACAACGAGCCATATAAACGCACCTCGACGCGCTCGACCTTGCTCAGCAGATCCAGCTCGCGCAATTGCACGGTGAAGATCGCGGCAGCACGCATGGGCCCTACCGTATGCGAACTGGAGGGGCCGATGCCGATTTTGAACATGTCGAAGACGCTGATAGCCATACGGTTTGCTCGATTCGTGAGAGGCTGTCAGCCTCGAAAGACACTTTCTTATGTGCAGGTATTTTTAGGCTCCCGCCAAGCGATCCACAAACGAAACTTCCTAAGCCATGGTTAAGCAGAACTGATAGATGAGCAAAATCCTCAACGCGCAAATGCACGCATGGCTCCAGGTCTTCGCCTGTGCTGCCCGGCACCTGTCGTTTACCCGCTGCGCGGACGAACTGCATGTGACGCCCGGTGCGATCAGCCAGCAGATGCGCCAGCTCGAAGAACGACTGGGGTTTGCGCTGTTCCATCGGGTCGGTCGTGGTCTTGAGCTGACCGCCGAAGGACAACGACTGGCCATCGTCGCCAACGAGGTACACAGCCGTATTGATGATGAACTGCGGCTGCTGCATTCGGGACGTATCGGCGGCGTGTTCAAGTTGCGCTGTATTCCTTCGTTCCTGAGCAAATGGCTGATGCCGCGCCTGCCGCAACTGGAGCAGGCGTTTCCGGACATTCAGCTACGAATCATCGCCGAGGACAGCAGCGGCTCGTTGCGCGATGACGATTTCGACCTGGCGATCGACCTCAACGACGGCAGCTATCCGGGCCTGATGACCACCTCGCTGCTGGAGGAAGAGTTATTCCCGGTCTGCTCCCCCGCATTACAAGCAGGCAAGCCGCCGCTGGATACTCCCAGCCAGTTGGTGCATTACCCACTGCTGCACGACATCACCGCGTGGCGCGGCAGCTATGAGTACGCCGAGTGGGAGTTTTACCTGAATGCCATCGGCGCCTCAGGCATCGACGTGCGTCGGGGCCACACGTTCAACCGCAACCACCTGACCATTGAGGCGGCGATCATGGGCATGGGCGTGGCGATTGCGCGCAAGGCGCTGATCACCAATGAGCTGGAAGAAGGCTCGCTGATCATCCCGTTCGGCCATCCGATTGCAGCGCGCAAGAAATATGTATTGGTCTACCGCGAAGGCGCCCTGCAAACCCCGGCACGGCGGGCGGTGCATGATTGGTTGGTGGAGCAGGCGTTGGGGATGTGATGGGTTCATACTTTCTTCGACATTGGTGATGACCTGTGGGAGCGGTGCTTGCCCGCGATAAACGATAACGCGGTGTGGCTTCTGACTGCGTCTCATGCATCGCGGGCAAGCACCGCTCCCACAGTCATCATTCACAACTAAGAATCATTGAAAGAGCTCAGTCATCATTCAGCGCTCAAGAGTCAGTGAAAGAACTCAGCAATCAGCACCGCACCAATGAACGTACCGAAGTTGGCCAGGAAAGACACCAGCACGATGCGCCAGCCCAGCAAACGGAACGCTGGCAGGTCCTTGGCCACCGACAGACCGGCGAACGCCAGCATCGGCGTGATGACCGCAAGCATGTTGATCGAGCCGACCATCTGCGCGATTTCCGCAGCCCAAGGGCAGGCTGGCGAAGTCATGAACATGGCAACCAGGGACACTGTGCACACCGCCGGGATCTTGCGGCGCAGGGCAACGCAGATCATTTCGCCAATGAACACCGCCAGGATCATCACCGCGATACCACCGAAGGCCGCTGGCGACAACGTCTTGTAGCCGACATAGTTGGCGATCAATGCCAAGGCACCGGCTGCCACCCACGCGCTGATCCGTCCACCCCAACCCAGTTCCTTGACCTCAAGAGACACCTGATCGTGCTTCAGACCCGTGCTCATCACTGACGCCTTGGTCGTACGGCCAATGATCGGCTCCAGTACGCGGTAGCCCCAGACCGCCAACGGCAAGGAAATGAACAGCGTGAAGTAAGTGCCGATGGTGGTGGTGATCAGGTTCGACGCAGCCGCGAGCGCCATGACCTCCTTGGCCACTTCCGGCGTCTGCTGCGCAGCGATCGCGCCTGCTGCAGCAGCCATCATGCTGCCGGAACCGATGCCTGAGCCCATCGCCAGCGAGTTGGGATGGAAGATCCCGAGGCTGGTGATAAAACCTGCAACGATGGCGATGAACAACGCGCCGAACAATGTGCCAGTCAAGTACTCGGCCAGAACGCCGCGACCTTCCGGGGAATCCATGCCGTAGCGTTCACCAATGATTGCAAGGCTTGGCTCACGACCGACAGAGAACGTCGCACCAATCGCTTCGCGCTTGATACCCAGCATCAACGCCACCGGCAGACCGAGAATCACGGTGCCGACAAAGTGCCCGAACTCCTGAAACAAAAGCGCCCAACCCGAAGCAAACACCAGCGGCAACGAACCGCCGACGACCATGCCCAGTTTGGCAATAAACACCAACAGCGCCGGTTGCAGGATGGAAGCGGAACGTACTTGATCGCCGAGGCTCAGGCCGATCGAGCCCGGCATGCGACGGCTGAAGATGCCGATACCCGCACCGATCAACAGCGCCCAGACCATCGGCAGCAGAACGACTTTGCCAGGGCCGAGGGGAATACTGATCGCACCGATTGCCTCGGCCACCACGAGAATGACCGCCGCCCAGATGTACAGTTTTACGGTCGATGAAACGGCACGGTTTTCGCCCAGTGTCGCAGCGTGAGAATGTTGCATGGTTGTCCCCTCACCTGTTGGCCAATCGTCATGCGGCTGGCCAATAGTTGTTGTTTTTTCAGGAGGTGCCGACGGCACCCAGGGCAGATTCAAAGTCCATGTCGGGCATGGAAACTCGCGTGCTGCGAGCGGTAGAACTCGATGCTCTCGCCTGCTTTATGACGCCCCTTGTGAGGGTTGCTCCGTCAGCAGATCCGGCCTTTGCGCCCCCGTCTGGTGGCGTCGGGGTACGGTTCGAGTATGGGTAGGGAGAGGACACGCACCAATATTACAGAATGAATTTATTGTTGCCTAAAAGAGAACACCGGATGGGTCATGCGCCCTGTTGAAAACTCCATGCCTGCTCGCGAACTGATACACAACGC
>NZ_JACONW010000255.1 GCF_014357575.1 Pseudomonas folii
TCCCACAGATCCGTTTTCCTTCAGTTAAACCAGGTGAAGCCCAACCAGAATCAGATCAATCAACTTGATCCCCACGAACGGCACGACAATCCCGCCCAGCCCGTAGATCAGCAGGTTTCGGCGTAACAGTTGCGCAGCATTGGCCGCCTGAACACGCACGCCGCGCAGGGCCAGCGGGATCAGCACGACGATGATCAAGGCGTTGAAAACGATGGCCGAGAGGATCGCGCTCTGGGGGCTGGCCAGTTGCATGATGTTCAGCACGCCCAGTTGCGGGTAAATAGCCGCGAACAGCGCAGGCAATATCGCGAAGTACTTGGCGATGTCGTTGGCGATGGAAAAGGTCGTCAGCGCGCCACGGGTGACCAGCAATTCCTTGCCGATCTGTACTACGTCCAGCAGTTTGGTCGGGTCGCTATCGAGATCAACCATGTTGGCCGCTTCCCGTGCGGCCTGGGTGCCGTCATTCATCGCCATGCCGACGTCGGCCTGAGCCAGCGCAGGGGCATCGTTGGCACCATCACCACACATCGCCACAAGACGGCCGTCGTTCTGCTCGGCACGAATACGCTCCAGCTTTTTCTCTGGTGTGGCTTCGGCCAACACGTCATCGACCCCGGCTTCAGCGGCAATCGCCGCAGCGGTCAGCGGGTTGTCGCCCGTCACCATCACGGTGCGAATGCCCAGCTTGCGCAGTTCGGCAAACCGTTCACGAATGCCTGGCTTGACCACGTCCTTGAGGTGAATCGCACCGATCAACTTCTTGTCGACACACACCAGCAAAGGCGTGCCACCAGTCTTGGCAATGCCGTCGATTTCCCGGGCCAGTGATGCAGGCAAATCACTGCGCTGCATGTCGACAAAAGCCAACAGCGAATCCACTGCGCCTTTGCGATACACCCGGTTCTGATAGTCAACGCCCGACAACCGGGTTTCAGCGCTGAATGGCACACCGGTGACGTCGGCAGGTTTAGGCTCGACCATCGGATGCAGGTTACGCAGGTATTCGACGATGGATTTACCTTCCGCCGTGTCGTCGGCCAGTGAGGCCAGCAGCGCGGCTTCGCTGAGCTCTTTCGGGGTCACGCCCGGCGCGGCATAGAGTGCGCTGCAACGGCGGTTGCCGAAGGTAATGGTCCCGGTCTTGTCCAGCAGCAGTACGTGTACATCACCCGCCGCTTCCACGGCGCGCCCGGATTTGGCGATCACATTGAGGCGCACCAGGCGGTCCATCCCGGCAATACCGATGGCCGAAAGCAGGCCGCCAATAGTCGTCGGAATCAACGTCACCAGCAGCGCCACGAGAAACACCAGGGGCAAGCTCCCGCCCGCAAAGTGGGCGAATGGTTGCAGGGTTACCACCACCAACAGGAAGATCAGCGTCAGGCCGATCAACAGGATATCCAGCGCCACTTCGTTAGGGGTTTTCTGCCGCTTGGCGCCTTCCACCAGAGCGATCATCCGGTCCAGCGTGGACTCACCGGGGTTACTGCTGATGCGCACCAGCAACCAGTCCGAGACCAGCCGGGTATTGCCGGTCACCGCCGAGCGATCACCACCCGATTCACGAATCACTGGCGCGGATTCACCGGTAATCGCCGCTTCGTTGACCGCAGCAATACCTTCGATGACCTCGCCGTCGCCGGGAATCATCTCACCGGCCTCGACCCGCACCACATCGCCTTTACGCAGGACGGTGGCGTTGACCACGCTGAAACGGCCCGACTCATCACGACGGCGCGCCTTCAGGCCTTCGCTGCCGGCTTTGAGGCTATCGGCACGTGCCTTGCCGCGCCCCTCCGCCAGGGCTTCAGCAAAGTTGGCGAACAACACGGTGAACCACAACCAAAGGGCGATCTGCACCGCAACGCCAGTGGAAACAGCCGGATCGGGGATCAGGCATAGCACCGTGGTGAGGATCGCAGTCAGTTCCACCACCAGCATGACCGGCGAGCGCGCCAACTGACGAGGATCAAGTTTGACGAACGCCTGAATCAATGCCGGACGCCACAAGGCGGCGAAACCGGTTTTTACCGTCTCAGTGGAAGGCTGCGCTTGCACTGGTTTTGGTTCGGACGGCTCGGGTTTAGCGATATGCATATTCATGGTCGGCTCCTCAGAAACCCAGACTCAAATGTTCAGCAATCGGCCCTAGAGCCAGGGTCGGCAGGAACGTCAGGCCGCCGACAATCAGGATCGTCATGGTCAGCAAGGTGACGAACAGCGGGCCGTGGGTCGGGAAGCTGTTCAGGCCCAGCGGCGCGCTCTTCTTCATCGCCAGACTGCCAGCCAGCGCCAGTACCGGCAGGATGTAGCCGAAGCGACCGATGAACATCGCGAGACTGAGCATCAAGTTATGGAATACGGTGTTGGCGCTGAAACCACCGAACGCCGAGCCGTTATTGGCCGTCGCCGAGGTGTAGGCGTACAGCAACTGGCTGAAACCGTGCGGTCCGGGATTGCTTACCGACGCTATCGAGCCAGGCAAAGTCGCGGCGATGGCGCCCAGCACCAATACGCCAACGGGCATCACCAGCAACGTCGCGACCAGCAGCTTGACCTCATGGGCCTGCAGCTTTTTACCGAGGTATTCGGGGGTACGGCCGATCATCAATCCGGCCAGAAACACTGCGATCAGGACGTTCAGCAGCATGCCGTTCAGGCCCACGCCGACACCACCGAAGATCACTTCGCCGACCATCATATTGGCCAGCGCGACCATGCCGCTCAGCGGGTTGAGGCTGTCATGCATGCCATTCACCGAGCCGTTGGACGCCGCCGTAGTCGCCGTGGCCCACAATACGGTGCCGGTTGTGCCGAAGCGGCTTTCCTTGCCTTCCAGCGGAGCGGTCTGCTCAACGTTGGCGACATTCAACGTCGGATTGGGCTGATATTCGGCCCACATCGACACGGTCCCGCCAATGATCAGCAAGGTCAACATGCAGGCCATGATTGCCCGGCTCTGACGCATGTCTTTAACGTAATGGCCGAAGGTGAACACCAGCGCTGCCGGAATCAGCAGAATCGACGCTAACTGAAACAGATTGCTCCACGCGGTCGGGTTCTCGAACGGGTGCGCCGAGTTGACACCGAAGAAGCCGCCGCCGTTAGTGCCCAGTTGCTTGATCGCGATCTGACTGGCAGCCGGGCCCATGGGCAGGCTTTGATCCGCACCTTGCAGGGTCAGCGCATCAATGTAGTGAGCGAAGCTTTGTGGCACGCCCTGCCAGACCAGCAACAACGCCAACACGATGCACAATGGCAGCAAGCCGTAGAGTGTGACGCGGGTCATGTCGGTCCAGAAGTTGCCGAGATTCTGCGTCGAGCGACGGCTGATACCACGGCAGAACGCCAACAGCACGGCGATACCGGTCGCGGCGCTGACGAAGTTCTGCACAGTCAGGCCAGCCATCTGGCTCAGGTAACTCAACGACGCTTCGCCGCTGTAGGCCTGCCAGTTGGTGTTGGTGACGAAGCTCATGGCGGTGTTGAACGCGAGTGACCATTCCATGCCCGGCAATTGTTGCGGGTTAAGCGGCAGAGCGCCCTGCCCCAGGAGCATCGCGAACAGCAGGACGAAACCGGCAAGGTTGAAGGCCAGCAAGGCCCAGAGATAGGTTTTCCAGTTCTGCTCGACAGCCGGATCAACACCCGACAGGCGATAGCAGAGGTTTTCAACCGGTCGCAAAACCGGCGTCAGCCAGGTGCGCTCGCCTTCCACCACTCGATAGTAGAAACGCCCCAACAAGGGCGCGGGGAGCAGCACCAGTGCGAGGAAGGCCAGAATCAATAGATAGTCATAACTGTGCATGGCGGCTCCACTCCTAGTTCTGGCCAGCGCGCAGCAGCGCAACCAGTAGGTAGATGAACAACCCTGCGGCCAATAACAGTGATACCCCGTCTACAGCGCTCATCGAATTACTCCGTCTCTACGGCGATTGCCGCGTGTGGCTAATTGTCAGCACTGAGGGTGTAAAGGAACGAGAGCGAGGGGTGCGGAGCGGCGTAAAGATGGCGTAAAGATGGCGGTTTTTGTGTGTATATCCATTACCGGGGTAACGGCTGATATTGGTTGTGCCCTTACGGCGCCTCACTTTTGTTCCGGAAGCCGGCCCAGCCAAAAGTAAGCAAAAGGCTCTTGCCCCACCACTGGGTGCC
>NZ_JACONW010000256.1 GCF_014357575.1 Pseudomonas folii
AAGCAACAGCCCAAGATCGCGACCATCACACAACCGTCGGAGAATCCATGATCATCGCCGACCGCCTACACATTGAAGGCCTGTTCGACACCCACACCTCCACGCTCAGTTATCTGGTCATGGATGTCCAGACCAGACACTGTGCGCTGATCGACAGCGTGCTCGACTTCGACCCCAAATCGGGACGCACGCGCACTGAATCCGCCGATCAGTTGATTACCCGGGTTCGTGAACTGGGCGCTTCGGTGCAGTGGATCCTTGAAACCCACGTGCATGCCGATCATGTTTCGGCAGCGGCGTACCTCAAAGACAAGCTCAACGCGAAGATTGCCATCGGCAGCCACATCACAGCGGTGCAAAACGTGTTCGGCGAGCTGTTCAATGCGCCGACTGGTTTCGCCCGTGACGGCAGCCAGTTCGACGTGCTGCTGGATGACGGCGCGACCTTCAACGTCGGCACCCTTGAGGCGCGAGCCATGCATACGCCCGGGCATACTCCGGCCTGCATGACCTATGTGTTCGAGGTGGGCGGTGAAAGCGTGGCGTTTGTTGGCGATACGCTGTTCATGCCGGATTACGGCACGGCGCGCTGTGACTTCCCCGGCGCAGATGCGCGCACGTTGTATCAGTCGATCCAGAAAATCCTCACCCTGCCCGACTCCACGCGCCTGTTCATGTGTCACGACTACCAGCCTGATGGTCGCGAGTTGCAGTACATGACCACGGTTGCCGAACAGCGCGCCAACAACATCCACATTCGTCAGGGCATCGATGAAAACGAATTCGTGCAGATGCGCGAAGCCCGGGATGCCACGCTGGACATGCCCGTGCTGATCCTGCCGTCCGTACAGATCAATATGCGTGCGGGTCATCTTCCCGAGCCGGAAGACAATGGCGTGCGCTATCTCAAGATCCCGTTGAATACGCTGTGAGCCCGACCTGTTGCGACGCTTCTGTGGGAGATTCTATGTTTGCCCGCCAGCTGATGTACCGACGTGGGACCGGCTTTAGCCGGGAAAGCTGCCTTTCAGACGTTACAAATCAAGCGGCTGTCCCGGACTCTTCCCGGCTAAAGCCGGTCCCACGTCATCGGTGATTTTTGTGGGAGCCGGGCTTGCCCGCGATGCAGGCACCGCGATTCGAAAGATGGACCGAGTTGCTTTTATCGCGGGCAAGCCTCGCTCCCACAGGACCTATGCGATCCGTAGGACCGGCTTTAGCCGGGAGGACGTCGGCACGTTCGCTAAATCTTCTTCGACAGAAGCACCGCTCTCCCGGCTAAGCCGGTCCTACGAGGGGATCAGACAAGCCACAGCGCCGTGTCAGGCGCTCGGTGTCGCATCATCCCGCGCTGTATTCTGCAGCCCCGCTAACAGCAGGCGCTGATACAACTCCTCTTTCAATCCCTGTGGCCGGTCGAGTTGCATGCGTTCCAGATGCACCGGGAATGCCTCAGGTTCAGGCGCATCCAGTGTCGCCTTGCCCAGCTCGATGATTTCTGTGAGCTTGAACTTGCTCTCCAGCCAGTGCAGCGCCCGCAGCAGATCGCGCTCTTCGGTGTTGAAGTCGCAACCCAATGGGTATTCGGGAAACAGCTGCGAATACTGCTCAGCGATGGCTTGAAGGCGCTCGGCTGTGTTGTGGGCGAAGCGCGGATCCAGTTTGAAATCCTTGGGCAGTTTGCCTGCTCTTTGCGCCTGTTCGATCAAACCCGGCTGAAAGCGCGAGTCACTGATATTGAGCATGGCTTCAATGACCGCTGAATCATTCTTGCCACGCAGGTCGGCAATGCCGTATTCGGTGACCACGATATCCCGCAGGTGCCGCGGGATGGTGGTGTGACCGTATTCCCAGACGATATTGGAGCTGGTCTCGCCGCCGGACTCACGCCAACTGCGCAGGATCAGAATCGAACGGGCGTCTTCGAGTGCATGAGCCTGGGCCACAAAGTTGTATTGGCCGCCGACACCACTCACTACCCTGCCGTCTGCCAGTTGATCAGACACCGCGGCACCCATGAGGGTGACGGTGAATGCGCTGTTGATGAAACGCGCATCGCGACGCTGCAGACGCTTGAGCTGCTCATCACCGTACAGCTCGTTGATGTAGCTGATGGCGGTCATGTTGAAATCGCCGAGACGCTCCAGGGAAAACTCTCGCAAGCGCTGATAAAAACTCTGCGGCCCGAGGAAGAACCCGCCATGGACCATGATGCCGTCTGTATAAGCCGACTCGTCGAGGGTGCCATTATTGGCTTCGCGCTGGCGCATCGCATCGGCATAAACCTTGCGGCGAATGATTCCGGCGTCGACCAGCACCAGCAAACCGTTGACGAACATCTCGCTGCATCCGTAAAGCCCCGACACGAAAGGCTCCACGCCGCCCTCGCGGTCGATCAGGGTTTGCCAGTCGCTGAGGTTCAGCTCGGCAAGCAACGCCCGATATGTATGGTTATCTGCCTGACGAGCCAGCAACGCAGCGGTCAGCGCGTCGCCCATGGAGCCGATGCCGATCTGCAGGGTGCCGCCGTCGCGTACCAGTGTGCTGGCATGCAGGCCGATGAAATGATCCTGAAAGCCCACCGGCATATTCGGCGTGGAAAACAATGTGCTGCGCTCTTCTTCATCGATCAGGAAGTCGAAGGCCTCGACATCCAGCTCTGAATCGCCCGGCATGTAGGGCAGATCCGCATGAACCTGGCCCAGCATCAAAACGGTTTCTCCGGCTGCGCGTCGCTTGGCGATCATGGGCAGTAAGTCGAGGGTGACGTCGGGGTTGCAGCTCAGGCTCAGCTTGCCGGGCCGTTGTTCATCACGGGCAACCAGTTGTGCGACCAGATTCAGGCCACCGGCGTTAATGTCCCGAGCGGCGTGGCTGTAATTGCTGCTGATGTAATCGTGCTGAGCAGGCGCGCTGTTGAGCAGACTACCCGGCTGCATGAAAAACTGTTGCACGCGGATATTGGCTGGCAGGCTGTCGCGATGCAGGTCAGAGAGAAATTCCAGCTCGGGATAATCATCAAATACCCGGTCCAGAAACGGCTGCAGGAACCGTCCTTGCAGACCGTCGCCGGTTGGCGGGCGACCCAGGCTTAGCGCCGTGTAGATCGTCAACTGCCGCTCGGGCATTTGCTTGATCCGCTCATACAGCGCGTTGACGAACCGGTTCGGTTTGCCCAGACCCAATGGGATGCCCATGTGGATGTGCGTCGGCAACCGGGCGATGACATGAGCGACCGCTTGATCAATGGAGCTGTACTGCGGCATCGGGTCCTCCAAGGCTTGTTATTAGATGGAGCTTGGACCGGGGGTGTGCGGGTTTTGCTGCATTGGCGCGCTGGAATGTGGCCCTATGTGGGAGCGGTGCTTGCCCGCGATAAGGGCGCTACGGTTTTTATCTGGAATCGAGTGCAGCCTTATCGCGGGCAAGCCTCGCTCCAACACGTCATTTCTTCAGGAATGCCTTATGCAGCTCCGCCAGCGTTGCAAAGTGATACGTCGGCGACTCAGCCTGCAATTCCTCATGGCTACCAAAACCATAGCCTACTGCCGCAACATCCAGGCCGTTGCGCAGGCCGCCGATCAGGTCGTGTTTGCGGTCGCCGATCATCAGCGTCTGTTTCGGGTCGAGTTTTTCTGTCGCCATCAAATGCGCAATCAGTTCGACTTTATCGGTGCGGGTGCCGTCCAGTTCGCTACCGTAGATCATCTTGAAATGCCGGGCGAAGTCGAAGTGCCGGGCGATTTCATGGGCGAATACCCACGGCTTGGACGTTGCGATGTACAGGTTGCGACCCTGATCCACCAGCTCATCCAGCAGTTCAAATATCCCATCGAACACCAGATTCTCGTAAAGCCCGGTGACCTTGAAACGCTGGCGATAAAAGCCTACCGCTTCCCAGGCCTTGGCTTCATCGAAATGGTATTGCTGCATGAACTGCTGCAACAGCGGCGGACCGATGAAGTGCTCCAGTTGCGCCAGGTCCGGCTCATCAATGCCCATCTGCTTCAGGGCGAACTGGATTGACTTGGTTATCCCTTGGCGCGGATCGGTCAGGGTGCCGTCCAGGTCGAACAGGATGTTTTGGTAATGCATGCAAACTCCCATGGGGTTTTCGCGATTGGCTGTCTTGC
>NZ_JACONW010000257.1 GCF_014357575.1 Pseudomonas folii
CCACTCCTACAGGTCCAATGTTTGCAGCGAGATAGTGTCGTGTCGGGATACCGAGGCCGATTCATGTGGATGCGTACAAGAGAGAATCTTCTCTATAAGCCTTCGTAACTGAGACCTGCCGCTCATTCCCGGATTTGCCGACCTGATCGCTTCCCACCATAATCGCCAGACTCTTCCCAAGGAGATGGCTTTGCCAAACGCCCCCGTTAAAGATTCAGTCCTGCTGGTCCAGTTGTCCGACAGCCATTTGTTCGCCGAGGCGGACGGTACGCTGCTGGGTATGTGTACTCGCGACAGTCTGCAAAAAGTCATCGAACTGGTGCTGGCCGAACAGCCGCAGGTCGATCTGGTGGTTGCCAGTGGCGACGTTTCCCAGGACGGCAGCGTCGAATCTTATGAGGCTTTTCGGCAATTGAGCGGGGCGATCGAGGCGCCGAAGCGCTGGTTCCCCGGCAATCATGACGAATCCCGGGAGATGCTCCAGGCCGCGCAACAAAGCGACTTGCTCGAGCCGGTCATCGATATTGGTAACTGGCGAGTGACGTTGCTGGACTCCTCGGTACCGGGTTCCGTACCCGGCTATTTGAGCGATCAACAGCTGCAGTTACTGGTCCAGTCATTGAGTGAAGCGCCGGAACGTCATCATCTGGTCTGCCTGCATCACAATCCCGTGCCGATTGGCTGCGAGTGGATGAATCCCATTGGACTGCGCAATCCCGATGCGCTGTTTGCGGTCCTGGAGCGTTTTCCACAGGTGCAAGCAGTGCTCTGGGGGCATGTTCATCAGGAATACGACCAGATGCGCGATACCGTCCGGCTGCTGGCATCGCCTTCAACCTGCATCCAGTTCGCGCCCGGTAGCGTTGATTTCAAAGTCGACACCACCGCGCCGGGCTACCGCTGGCTGCGTCTTTACGATGACGGGAAGCTGGAAACCGGTGTGTCCCGTGTGGTTGGCCTGGATTTCGAAGTGGATTACGGCGGCAACGGCTACTGATCTTTTTGTCGTGATACACACGGGTGCGGGTCTTTCAGCGTTAGTCCCTGTAAACTGCGCGGCTTTGCACCACTCAGTGATTCAGGAGCGGACGGCGTGACCAGCGAAAACCCCACACTGCTTTATATCCACGGCCTGAACAGTTCGGCCCTGTCGAAAAAAGCCACTCAATTGATCGCCCTGATGCGCTCGCTTGGGCTGAGTGAGCAGGTGCGTGTCCCTGAGTTGCATCACCATCCGCGTCACGCCATGGTTCAGCTCGAATCCGCTATCGAAGAACTCGGGCGGCCATTGCTGGTCGGCAGCTCGCTCGGCGGCTACTATGCGACACACCTGGCGCAGCGCCACGGCCTTAAAGCCGTGCTGATCAACCCGGCAGTCAACCCGCACCAGCTGTTCGACGGATTTGTCGGTACGCAGCAAAACCTTTATACCGGCGAAACCTGGGAGCTGACCCACGACCACGTCAAGGCCCTGGCCGAACTGGAAGTGCCCGCCCCTCAGGACCCGACGCGTGTTCAGGTCTGGCTGCAAACGGGTGATGAGACCCTTGATTATCGCCGCGCCGAATCGTTCTATCGAGCATGCGCGTTGCGTATACAGGCAGGCGGCGACCACAGTTACCAAGGCTTTGCCGGGCAATTGCCCGCGCTGTTGAGTTTTGCCGGATTCGCCCCTGAGCTGTTACAGGCGGTGGATGTTTCCAAGCTTTGAATGTATAGCCGGATTAAATGTAGGAGCTGCCGAAGGCTGCGATTGGTTCGAAAGCCTGGCGTATGCCGGATCGCAGTCTTCGGCAGCTCCTACAGGTTTTCAACTCTGTAACCCCACGAACAACTGATGACGAGACCCCATGGCCAATCCCAGCGCTAGCTCTTATAACGCAGACGCCATCGAAGTCCTCTCGGGCCTCGACCCGGTTCGCAAGCGGCCGGGCATGTACACCGACACTTCGCGGCCGAACCACCTTGCCCAGGAAGTCATCGACAACAGCGTCGACGAAGCGCTGGCCGGGCATGCCAAATCGGTGCAGGTCATTCTGCATGCCGATAACTCGCTGGAAGTGTCCGACGACGGTCGCGGTATGCCGGTGGACATTCACCCGGAGGAAGGCGTTTCCGGTGTCGAACTGATCCTCACCAAGCTTCACGCGGGCGGCAAGTTCTCCAACAAGAACTACCAGTTCTCCGGTGGCCTGCACGGTGTGGGTATCTCGGTGGTCAACGCGCTGTCGACCTTGGTCAAGGTTCGGGTCAAGCGCGATGGCAACGAATACGAAATGTCCTTCACCGACGGCTACAAGGCGTCGGAGCTGGAAATCGTCGGCACTGTGGGCAAGCGCAACACCGGGACGAGCGTGTATTTCGCGCCGGACCCCAAGTATTTCGACACCCCGAAGTTCTCGGTCAGCCGCCTCAAGCATGTGCTCAAGGCCAAGGCTGTGCTATGTCCGGGGCTGCTGGTCAGCTTTGAAGACAAGGCTACTAACGAAAAGGTCGAGTGGCATTACGAAGATGGGCTGCGTTCCTACTTGCAGGATTCGGTCAGCGACTTCCTGCGCCTTCCGGACGAACCGTTCTGCGGCAGTTTTGCCGGTAATAAAGAAGCGGTCGACTGGGCACTGCTCTGGTTGCCGGAAGGCGGCGACAGCGTTCAGGAAAGCTACGTCAACCTGATCCCGACGGCGCAAGGCGGTACCCACGTCAACGGCCTGCGCCAGGGTTTGCTCGACGCGATGCGTGAGTTCTGCGAATACCGCAACCTGTTGCCGCGTGGCGTGAAGCTTGCCCCGGAAGACGTCTGGGAGCGCATTGCTTTCGTTCTGTCGATGAAAATGCAGGAACCGCAGTTTTCCGGCCAGACCAAAGAGCGCCTGTCATCCCGTGAGGCTGCGGCGTTTGTGTCGGGTGTGGTTAAAGATGCCTTCAGCCTGTGGCTCAACGCCAACTCCGATCTGGGCATGCAACTGGCGGAATTGGCGATCAACAACGCTGGTCGTCGTCTAAAGGCCAGTAAAAAGGTTGAGCGCAAGCGCATTACTCAAGGCCCTGCATTGCCTGGCAAACTGGCTGATTGCGCGGGGCAGGACCCGATGCGTTCCGAGTTGTTCCTGGTGGAAGGTGACTCCGCTGGCGGGTCGGCCAAGCAGGCGCGAGACAAGGAATTTCAGGCGATCCTGCCGTTGCGCGGCAAGATTCTCAACACGTGGGAAGTCGATGGCGGCGAAGTGCTCGCCAGTCAGGAAGTCCACAACATTGCCGTCGCCATTGGTGTCGACCCGGGCGCGGCGGACATGAGCCAGTTGCGCTACGGCAAAATCTGCATCCTCGCTGACGCCGACTCTGACGGTTTGCACATTGCGACCTTGTTGTGCGCGTTGTTCGTCCAGCATTTCCGTCCGCTGGTGGACGCCGGGCACGTCTATGTCGCCATGCCGCCGCTGTACCGCATCGATTTGGGTAAAGACATTTACTACGCGCTGGACGAAGCCGAGCGCGACGGTATTCTGGACCGTCTGGTGGCCGAGAAGAAACGCGGCAAGCCGCAGGTCACGCGATTCAAAGGCCTGGGCGAAATGAATCCGCCGCAGCTGCGTGAAACCACCATGGATCCGAACACTCGCCGCCTGGTGCAACTGACGCTGGATGATTTTGAAGTGGCGTCGGAAATGATGGACATGTTACTGGCCAAAAAGCGCGCCGGTGATCGCAAAAGCTGGCTGGAGTCCAAAGGCAACCTTGCCGAGGTTCTGACTTGATGCAAAGCGCCCCGGTGTCCCTGACACCGCGCGATAGCGCCAAACCTGCAGGAGCACGCTTGCCCGCGATGGCGAATGCCGCGACTGATCGACCGGGTTCCGGGCAAACGAGCGCTTATCAAACAGCATGCAAGTCACTGAGCGGAGGCGACTTTCATGTGGGAGCGGTGCTTGCCCGCGATAAAGGCTGTGG
>NZ_JACONW010000258.1 GCF_014357575.1 Pseudomonas folii
TCGTCGAGGGCAGTGGGCCCGCCCTCGACACTCGCACTTACAACAAATTAAAGCTCGTCTCTTTAACCGTCGCAGAATCCAGGCCAATCATCAGCTTGAACTCACCTGCTTCGGCAGCGTATTTCAACTGCGGGTTAAAGAACTTCAGGTCTTCTTCTGTGAGGGTGAAGGTCACGACTTTCTCTTCCCCCGCGTTCAGCATGATTTTCTCGAAGCCTTTGAGCTCTTTGACCGGACGGCTGATGGACGCTGCTACGTCACGCAGATACAACTGAACCACGGTTTCGCCCGCGACCTTGCCCGTATTCTTCACCGTGACGCTGGCGGTCAGCTTGCCTTTGCGTGGCAGGTCTTTGGCAGACAGGGTGATGTCGGACACATCGAACTGTGTGTAGCTCAGGCCAAAACCAAACGGGAACAGCGGGCCGTTGGTTTCTTCGAAGTAATGCGACGTGTAGTTGCCAGGTTTTTCCGTCGAGTACGGACGGCCGGTGTTCAGGTGCGCGTAGTAGATCGGCAGTTGACCTATCGAGCGGGGGAACGACATCGCCAGCTTGCCGGACGGGTTGTAGTCACCAAACAGTACGTCGGCTACGGCATTGCCGCCTTCGGTGCCCGGGAACCAGGTTTCCAGTATCGCATTGGCTTGCTCGACTTCGTCGACCAGTACCAGCGGACGGCCATTCATCAATACCAGCACCAGCGGTTTGCCTGTGTCTTTGAGTGCCTTGATCAATGCCTGCTGTGTGGCGGGGATGTTCAGGCTGCTGCGGCTGGCGGATTCGTGTGACATGCCGCGAGATTCGCCCACTACCGCGACGATTACGTCGGCCTGTTCAGCCGTCTTCACCGCTTCGTCGAGCATTTCCTGAGCCGGACGCGGATCGACTTCAACTTCGTGCTCAATGAAGTTCAGGTAGTTGAGGATGTGTTCGTTATCGCTGACGTTGGAGCCTCGTGCGTAAAGCAGTTTTGCCTTGTCGCCGACGGCATTGGCCAGACCGTCATACACGGTGACCGACTGATTCGGGCGACCCGCGGCAGACCAACTGCCGAGCATGTCCAGCTGACTCTTGGCCAGGCTGCCGATCACGGCGATGGTGCCTTCTTTCTTCAGTGGCAGGATGTCGTTCTGGTTTTTCAGCAACACCAGCGTCTTGCGGGCAACGTCACGCGCTTCTGCGCGGTGCAGACGGTCTTCAGAGTAGGTGTCTGCCGGGTCCTGAGCGGCATCGCCGATGCGCAGGTACGGGTTGGCGAACAGACCCATGTCGTATTTGGCGCCCAGCACCTCGCGGACCGCGTTGTCGATTTCCTTAACGGAGACTTCGCCGCTCTTGACCAGACCTGGCAGCTCTTCGCCGTAGGCCTTGTCGTTCATGCTCAAGTCAACGCCGGCCTTGATAGCCAGCTTTGCGGCTTCGCGGTAATCCTTGGCGACGCCGTGATCGATCAGTTCCTTGATCGCACCGTGGTCGCTGATGGTCACGCCCTTGAAGCCCCAATCCTTACGCAACAGGTCTTGCAGCAGCCATTTGTTGGAGGTGGCCGGTACGCCATTGATCGAGTTGAGGGCGATCATCACACCGCCTGCGCCTGCATCGATACCTGCGCGATACGGCGGCAGGTAGTCCTGATACATGCGGGTAGGACTCATGTCCACGGTGTTGTAGTCCCGACCGCCTTCCACTGCGCCGTAAAGGGCGAAGTGCTTGACGGCGGCCATGATGCTGTCGGCAGAAGCCACATTTGCACCCTGGAACGACTTGACCATCTCTTTGGAAATGCGTGAAACAAGATACGTGTCTTCGCCAAAACCTTCGGAGCTACGGCCCCAGCGTGGGTCGCGGGAGATATCCACCATTGGAGCGAAGGTCATGTCCAGGCCGTCGGCGCTGGCCTCGATAGCTGAAATGCGGCCGGTCTCGGCAATGGCAGCCATGTCCCAGCTGGCGGCCATGCCCAGGCTGATCGGAAAAATGGTCCGATGGCCATGGATGACGTCATAAGCGAAGAACATCGGAATCTTCAGACGGCTTTTAGCGACTGCAGCTTCCTGAAGCGGGCGGTTTTCCGAGCGAGTAATGGAATTGAACGTTCCGCCAATGCGGCCCGCAGCAATTTCCTTGAGAATCATCGGCTGCGGCATGTCCTGGGCGATGCTGATCAAGCGCAACTGACCGATCTTTTCGTCGAGGGTCATTTGCTTCATCAAGTTCGCGATGAAGGCGTTTTTAGCTTGCAGCGTGGCCTGGCTATTGGCAGCCGGGGCGTTGACATTGTTCGCAGCCAACGCTGGCTGACTGGCCAGACCGACCAGAAGACCGAGTAAACACAGCTTATTCATGAATGATTTCTCAAGGCTTGCCCGCAACTCGCATTAAATAACAGGCAGCCATATTTTATGGGTTTAGACCTTTGGCAGTTCTTATCGGCCAGGACTGCAGATTGTCACAGTAATTATCAGTGCACTGATGGATCTGTGAGCGCATGTTTCGACATCCCGACGCAGGCCACGGATTATGCAGGGGAACTTCCGTTTTGGCTAAAGCCACGTCATCGATTCGGAATCAAAAAGTAACAAACAGTCTATGGCTCGACAATCCAGGTTCACTCTTCCAGACCGGCGTTCATCAATTAATCCAACCTCCAATGCCCTAACCGCCTAAAATAGCTGCCTTTGCTATCAGCTCGTCCCGAGGCGTTTTTAGATGTCAGTCACCGCTACTTCCACCCAGCCCGCGCCGGATCATCGTGCGCAGTTTTTGAGTCTGCTGGAAAACAGCCTCTCCCAGAACTCGTTCATCAAGCTGGTGCTGGCCAAATACGTAGGCGGCGAAGCAGAGTTGCAGCGGGTGATCATCAAAGCGCTGACGGTCAAGGAGCAGCCCTGCCTGTCTTTCGTTTATCGCTATAAAACCCGGGACATCACCAAGAACTTCCCGTTGGTCGAAGCGGTGCAGGTCATTGCGCACCTGTTGCCCGATTCTTTCAAGAACGCGCACTTGCTGTCGTTGACGGATGAGGTCCAGCTGGAGTTCAGCAAGAAAGGCAAGAGCACGCTGTTCAAGAGCAAGGCGCAGCAGGAGCGCGACGCGCCGTCTTCGGGCCATGACCGTGAGAAGAAACGTTATCTGGAGTTGACCCGGCCGTTTCTGACTGACCTGGGCGTGACCAACAAACAGCATGAACTGATCCCGTCCATGTCCCGCAAATGGAAACAGATCAACAAGTTCATTGAAGTGTTTTCCCACGCCCTGACGTCCTCACCGCTCAAGCTTGATCAGCCGATCAAAGTCGCGGACTTCGGCTCAGGCAAGGGCTATCTGACGTTCGCTATTCACGATTACCTGCGCAACACCTTGCAGGCCGAAGGGCAGGTGACCGGTGTCGAGCTGCGTGAAGACATGGTGACGCTGTGCAATAACGCCGCGGCTCGCCTGGAACATCCGGGCCTGAAGTTTGAGTGCGGCGACGTGCGCAGTGTCGCGCCCAGCGCACTGGACGTGATGATCGCCCTGCATGCCTGCGACATTGCCACGGATTACGCGATTCACATGGGCATCCGCTCCGGTGCGTCGATCATCATGTGTTCGCCGTGCTGCCATAAGCAGATCCGTCTGCAGATCCAGAGCCCGACCTTGCTGCGGCCGATGTTGCAATACGGTCTGCACATGGGCCAGCAAGCTGAAATGGTCACCGACAGCCTGCGCGCACTGTTGCTCGAAGCCTGTGGTTATGAAACCAAAGTGTTCGAATTCATCTCGTTGGAGCACACCAACAAGAACAAGATGATTCTGGCCGTCAAGCGCGCCGAGCCGCTCAAGTCCACCGAGATACTGGCGAAAATCCAGGAACTGAAAGTGTTTTACGGTATTCAGGAGCAGTGCCTGGAAGCCTTGCTGC
>NZ_JACONW010000259.1 GCF_014357575.1 Pseudomonas folii
TCCCGCCATCCCGCTGGCTCCCTTCGCAATAATTATTAGCTTGTCTTTCAACCCCCTGCACGTGCCCAATCAGCTGACTACTGTCAGCTTTATTCATAGGTGCGTCGATTGTCGGCGAGTAGGTTACGAGGAGTTATCAGATGAGTGGAAAGGCGATCAAGCAGGCACGGGAGTTGTTGCTCAAGGAATATCGGGGCGTGCTGTCCACACACTCCAAATCCATGCCGGGTTTCCCGTTTGGCTCGTCTGTTCCTTATTGTCTTGATGATCTGGGGCGGCCGTTGATATTGATCAGCCGTATCGCTCAGCACACTCACAACCTGGGCAAAGACGCGAAGTGCTCATTGCTGGTGGGCGAGCGCGAAGCTGACGATGTCCAGGCGACAGGACGCGTGACGGTCATGGCTGAGGCGCACAAGCTTGTTGAGCCAGACGCCATCGAATCAGCCTCACAGCGCTATTACCGTTTTTTCCCCGAATCGAAAAGCTATCACTCCGCCCATGATTTCGATTTCTGGGTACTGATGCCCGTGCGCTACCGTTTCATCGGCGGCTTTGGTGCCATTCACTGGCTTGACCATGTCGAGCTGGCAAACCCGTTTGCCGGTCCCTCTGAAGCCAGCATGGTCGAGCACATGAATGCTGACCACGCCAAAGCCATTGCTCACTACGTGCAACTCTCTGGTCTGCCGCAAAGTGAAGTTGCGCAATTGGCAGGTATCGACAGCGAAGGCATGCACCTGCGCATCGGTAAGAGCCTTTACTGGCTGGCGTTCGGTGAGCCCTGTAACACACCGAAACAAGTCCGCGAAGCCTTGGTTCAGCTGGCTCACGCGGAAAAATGGCCTGTTCGTGACACTCAAGAGGCTTGAATTCACGCTTTGATGACGTCACGTAGGGTCTACTGCAAGGCATTCTTGCGTTGAGGAATTCAATTGATGCGTGTTTTTCTACTGCTGTTTCTTCTTTTTCCGGTACTGGAACTGTTCGTTCTGGTACGGGTGGGCATGTCGATAGGCTTCTTTCCGACATTCCTGATGGTGGTCGCAACTTCGCTGTTGGGCCTGTTCGTGATTCGTGTGGCCGGGTTCGCGACAGCGATGCGCGCCCGTGAAAGTCTGTCTCGCGGCGAGTTGCCTGCCCAGCAGATGCTCGAAGGTCTGATGATTGCTGTCGGTGGTGGTCTGCTGCTGTTGCCAGGTTTCATCAGCGACATTCTTGGCGTCATCTGCCTGTTGCCGATCACCCGTCGGGTGCTGGTCAACACCATGCGCAAGCGTGCTGAAGATCAGGCCCTGCGCCAGCGTGCATTCGCTGACGACATGCCGGCCAGCAACGATCCGGGTCGCCCCGGCGCAATTCATCCTCCGACCCGTGAGCCGGATGTGATCGAAGGCGAGTTCGAACATCGCGACAAGTAATCGGGCTGATCGCCCCACCACGCGGCACCTCAGGGTGCCGCGTGCGTTTCACGACGCAGTAGCTTTCGACAAAAAAATTCAACCGCTGGCCTTGTAATCACCATGCCCGCCCTTATGTATGGGTCACCGCAAGGTTTCTGGCCTTTTTGCCAGACCGTATTCTGCGGTTCGCTCGTCGAACCGTAACCGGCAACGCCGGATGTTTAACTCGCCGGTGTATTCACTGGCCGTTTAAAAACCATAATCAGGAGATCGACAATGAAGCTTCGTCCTCTGCATGACCGCGTCGTAATCCGTCGCAGCGAAGAAGAATCCAAAACTGCTGGCGGTATCGTTCTGCCAGGTTCGGCTGCTGAAAAGCCAAACCGTGGCGAGATCCTCGCTGTTGGTACCGGCCGCGTGCTGGACAACGGTGAAGTACGTGCGCTGGCCGTGAAAGTGGGTGACAAAGTGGTGTTTGGCCCTTACTCCGGCAGCAACACTGTGAAAGTAGATGGCGAAGACCTGCTGGTGATGAGCGAGAACGAAATTCTCGCGGTCGTCGAAGCCTGAGTCACCCCACTAGTTTCCGTTACTACTCAAAGTATTTAAGGAAGATCGATCATGGCTGCTAAAGAAGTAAAATTCGGCGATTCTGGCCGTAAAAAAATGCTCGCCGGTGTCAACGTCCTGGCTGACGCAGTAAAAGCAACCTTGGGCCCGAAAGGCCGTAACGTCATTATCGAGAAGAGCTTCGGCGCTCCTCTGATCACCAAAGATGGTGTTTCGGTTGCTAAAGAAATCGAACTGAAAGACCGCTTCGAAAACATGGGCGCGCAACTGGTCAAAGACGTTGCTTCCCGTGCCAACGATGACGCTGGTGACGGTACTACCACTGCAACCGTTCTGGCTCAGGCCATTGTCAACGAAGGCCTGAAAGCCGTCGCTGCCGGCATGAACCCGATGGACCTGAAGCGCGGCATCGACAAGGCGACCATCGCCATCGTTGCTGAGCTGAAGAAACTGTCCAAGCCTTGCACTGACACCAAGGCCATCGCTCAGGTAGGTACTATCTCCGCGAACTCCGACAATTCCATCGGCGACATCATTGCTGAAGCCATGGAAAAAGTGACCAAAGACGGCGTTATCACCGTTGAAGAAGGCTCGGGCCTGGAAAACGAACTGTCGGTTGTTGAAGGCATGCAGTTCGACCGCGGTTACCTGTCCCCGTACTTCATCAACAAGCCAGACACCATGGTTGCCGAGCTGGACAGCCCGCTGCTCCTGCTGGTCGACAAGAAAATCTCGAACATCCGCGAAATGCTGCCAGTTCTGGAAGCTGTTGCCAAAGCCGGTCGTCCGCTGTTGATCGTTGCTGAAGACGTTGAAGGCGAAGCCTTGGCGACTCTGGTTGTGAACAACATGCGCGGTATCGTCAAAGTTGCAGCCGTCAAGGCTCCAGGTTTCGGCGATCGTCGCAAGGCAATGCTGCAGGACATCGCTGTCCTGACTGGCGGTACCGTTATCTCCGAAGAAATCGGCCTGAGCCTGGAAACCACTACCCTGGAACACCTGGGTAATGCCAAGCGCGTTGTGCTGAACAAAGAAAACACCACCATCATCGACGGTGCTGGCGTTCGCACTGACATCGACGGTCGTATCTCGCAGATTCGTCAGCAGATCGGTGACACCACTTCGGACTACGACAAAGAAAAACTGCAAGAGCGTCTGGCCAAGCTGTCCGGCGGCGTTGCAGTCATCAAAGTCGGCGCCGGTTCCGAAGTTGAAATGAAAGAGAAGAAAGCCCGCGTTGAAGACGCCCTGCACGCAACTCGTGCAGCCGTTGAAGAAGGCGTGGTACCTGGCGGTGGCGTGGCTCTGGTGCGCTCGCTGCAGGCAATCTCCGAACTGAAAGGCGACAACGCCGATCAGAACGTCGGTATCGCTCTGCTGCGTCGCGCTGTAGAAGCTCCACTGCGTCAGATCGTCGCCAACTCCGGTGACGAGCCAAGCGTTGTGGTCGACAAGGTCAAGCAGGGTTCGGGTAACTTCGGTTACAACGCTGCTACCGGCGAATACGGCGACATGATCGAAATGGGCATCCTGGACCCGGCTAAAGTGACTCGTTCTGCTCTGCAGGCCGCGTCCTCTATCGCCAGCCTGATGATCACCACCGAAGCCATGATCGCTGACGCTCCGGACGACAAGGCACCAGCTGGCGGCGGCATGCCAGACATGGGCGGCATGGGTGGTATGGGCGGCATGATGTAAGCCAGCTTCACCCCCTAGCTGTACCCCATAAAAGAACCCCGCCTTGTGCGGGGTTTTTTTATGGGGGTGTATCTCTCCGTCTAGACAGAGCGAAATGCGAGCTGAACCTCAGGAGATTCAATGTTCTTAAA
>NZ_JACONW010000026.1 GCF_014357575.1 Pseudomonas folii
GTTGATAGGAGCGGCTTTAGCCGCGAGCACAACGACCCGATTACAAGCCATTTGCAATGTTGCCGCGATTAACCGGGCGGGCACGGGTACAATGTCGGCCTTTCTCTCAAGTAACGGCTTTTTTGTCATGTCAGAACCCATCCGCCTCTCCAAACGCCTGATCGAACTGACCGGCTGCTCCCGTCGGGAGGCTGAGCTGTATATCGAAGGCGGCTGGGTCACCGTGGACGGTAAAGTCATCGATGAACCACAGTACAAGGTTGATATCGAAACCGTCGTCCTTGATCGCGAAGCCAAGGCTGATGCCCCCGAGCCGGTGACCATCATCTTCCACAAACCGGCCGCCCTCAGCGAAGCCGACGCTCTGGCGCTGATTACCCCCGCCACCCTCTCGGAAGAGCACAGCTTCGGCAAACGTCCGTTGAAGGGGCACTTTCTGCGCCTGGAACCCATATCGACCCTGCAGGCCAATGCCAGCGGCCTGATGGTGTTCAGTCAGGACTGGAAGATCCTCCGTAAGCTCACCGATGATCGCAGCAAGATCGAGCAAGAGTACGTGGTGGAAATCTCCGGCGAGATGGTCGCCCACGGTCTCAACCGCCTCAATCACGGCATGACTTACAAAGGTGCCGAACTGCCCAAGGTCAAAGCCAGCTGGCAGAGCGAGAACCGCCTGCGTTTCGCGATGAAAAACCCTCAGCCCGGCGTTATCGCCCAAATGTGTGAAGCCGTGGGCCTGAAGATCGTTTCAGTCCGCCGTATCCGCATTGGCGGCGTGTCCATGGGCAAGCTGCCCGAAGCCCAATGGCGCTACATGACTTCCAAAGAGAAGTTCTAAATTCAGTTCAATGCTGCATGACCCGCTCATGCACCGTGACCCCAGCCTTATCAGGATTTACGCATCATGATGAACAACGACGTATTGCGCAGCGTGCGCTACATGCTTGATATCAGCGACGGCAAGATTGTCGACATCACAAAGCTCGGCGGAATGGAGATTTCCAAGGCTGATGTCATCGCCTTCACCAAGAAGGAAGAGGAAGAAGGCTATCTGAATTGCAGCGATGAAATCATGGCGCACTTCCTGGATGGTCTGGTGATCTTCAAGCGCGGCAAGGACGACAGCCGTCCGCCTCAGCCAGTCGAACTGCCCGTCACCAACAACACCGTGCTGAAGAAACTGCGCGTTGCCTTCGAGCTTAAAGAAGAGGACATGCATGCAATCCTCAAGTCCGTGGAATTCCCGGTATCCAAACCCGAACTGAGCGCACTGTTCCGCAAATTCGGTCACAGCAACTACCGTACGTGTGGCGACCAGTTGCTGCGCAACTTCCTCAAGGGCCTGACCCTGCGGGTTCGTCCTTGACCCCAGTGACTCTGAATCAATACGCACCCGGTAAGAGCGAACTTGTTCGCGAGGCAGTGTTTTGCGATACCGCGCCTCGCGAACAACTCGCTCCTACCGGATGCCTGATTCCGCACATCCATGACTGACTCCTACAACATCTCCCCCATCGGATTTGTCCGGTCCTGCTTCAAGGAGAAGTTCGCCATCCCGCGTCAGCCGCAATTGGCTCCGGCGGCTCGTGGCGTGCTGGAATTGGTCGCGCCGTTCGATCAGGGCGATGCGGTGCAGGGCTTGGAACACGTCAGCCATGTCTGGTTGCTGTTCCTGTTTCATCTGGCCCTGGAAGACAAACCACGCCTGAAAGTGCGCCCACCACGGCTAGGCGGCAATCAGTCGATGGGTGTATTCGCGACCCGCGCTACCCACCGTCCGAATGGCATCGGCCAGTCGGTGGTCAAACTGGACAAAGTCGAAGCGGGGCGTCTGTATTTGTCAGGGATCGACCTGCTGGACGGCACTCCAGTACTCGACATCAAGCCCTACGTGCCTTACGCCGACAATGTAGCGAACGCCACCAACGCAATTGCGAGCGCCGCCCCTGCACTTATTCCTGTGAACTGGGAGGAGTCAGCCTTGAAGCAGGCCTACGAGCACGGTTTGCGTCTGGATGAGCCGCTTATCGAGTTGGTCGAGCAATGCCTGGCGCAGGACCCTCGCCCGGCCTATCAGACACCGCCCCCGGAACGCCGCTATGGCGCGCAGTTCTGGGACCTGGACGTGCGCTGGCACTACCCCGAGCCCGGCGTCATCAAGGTGCTTGAAGTGGTGCTGGCCAACGCCTGATCAGACCACTTATCTGCGCCCACAAAAAAACCGCCTGGTCCGTGACCCCCAGGCGGTTTTCTTGTCACTTCAGCGGATTGTGCGAACACACTCCACTCCGTAATTTCAGCGTTTACTTCTCGACGAATGCACGCTCGATCAGATAATCGCCTGGCTCGCGCATGCGCGGAGAAACCGTCAGACCGAAGCTGTTGAGCACTTCGCTGGTTTCATCGAGCATGCTTGGACTACCACACAACATGGCACGGTCGTCCTGAGGGTTGATCGGTGGCAGACCGATGTCGCTGAACAGCTTGCCGCTGCGCATCAGGTCAGTCAGACGACCTTCGTTCTCGAAAGGCTCGCGCGTAACGGTTGGGTAGTAGATCAGCTTGTCGCGCAGCGCTTCGCCGAAGAACTCGTTCTGTGGCAGGTGCTCGGTGATGAATTCGCGGTAAGCGACTTCATTCACATAACGCACGCCGTGACACAGAATGACTTTCTCGAAACGCTCATAGGTTTCAGGGTCCTGAATGACGCTCATGAACGGCGCCAGACCAGTACCGGTGCTGAGAAGGTAAAGATGCTTGCCCGGCTTGAGGTCGTCGAGAACCAGCGTGCCCGTAGGCTTTTTGCTGATGATGATCTCATCGCCTTCCTTCAAGTGTTGCAACTGCGAAGTCAGGGGACCATCAGGTACTTTGATGCTGAAAAATTCGAGATGCTCTTCCCAGTTCGGGCTGGCGATCGAGTAGGCGCGCATGAGCGGGCGACCGTTTGGCTGCTGCAGACCAATCATGACGAACTGACCGTTCTCGAAACGCAGACCTGGATCGCGGGTGCACTTGAAACTGAAGAGTGTGTCGTTCCAGTGGTGGACGCTTAGAACACGCTCGTGGTTCATGTTGCTCATTTACGTGAAAACTCCTGAAATTCGCTTGCGCCGGGGAGGAACGCTATTGCGCAGTATTCTAGTGGGAAGCACAATATCTGTTAAATGAATTATTAAGATATGGGTAATCGGTTATATAGATATGCGATTTACTTTACGTCAACTCCAGGTTTTTGTAGCCGTCGCCCAGCAGGAAAGCGTTTCCCGTGCGGCGATCCTCCTGTCGCTATCGCAATCGGCGGCCAGTACCTCCATCACCGAACTGGAGCGCCAGTCCAGTTGCCAACTGTTCGATCGGGCAGGCAAACGCCTGAGCCTGAATGCCACCGGACGACAGCTGCTCCCCAAGGCGGTCGCCCTGCTGGACCAGGCCAAAGAGATCGAGGACCTGCTCAATGGCAAGTCCGGCTTCGGCTCACTGGCAGTAGGCGCAACCCTGACCATTGGCAACTATCTGGCGACCCTGCTGATCGGCAGCTTCATGCAGCGCCACCCGGAAAGCCAGGTCAAACTGCATGTGCAGAACACTGCGCATATCGTGCAGCAAGTTGCTCACTACGAAATTGACCTGGGTCTGATCGAGGGTGACTGCACTCATCCAGATATTGAGGTGCAGCGCTGGGTCGAGGATGAACTGGTGGTGTTCTGCGCCCCTCAGCATCCTTTGGCCAAACGCGGACATGCCAGCCTGGAAGAGTTGACTGAAGAAGCATGGATTCTGCGCGAACAAGGCTCAGGAACCCGCCTGACGTTTGATCAGGCAATGCGTCACCATCGTAATGCGCTGAATGTGCGTCTGGAGCTGGAACACACCGAAGCCATCAAACGTGCCGTGGAGTCGGGTCTGGGGATTGGTTGTATTTCGCGACTGGCGCTCAGGGATGCGATTCGGCGTGGCAGCCTGGTGGCAGTGGAAACACCGGAGCTGGACTTGTCGCGAGAGTTTTACTTCATCTGGCACAAGCAGAAGTACCAGACTTCTGCCATGCGCGAGTTTCTCGACCTGTGCCGCTCATTGACCGAAGGCGTAAAACGCAGCGACGAAATCGTGCTGCCAAGCATGTACCCGGTGACTTAACCGAACAGAATCAATACCCAGACCGCGGCGATCATTGTCAGCGAGACCATCTGGGCAGCGCTGCCCATGTCCTTGGCATTCTTCGAAAGGGGATGCAGATCCAGCGAGATGCGGTCGATGGCAGCTTCGACCGCAGAGTTCAGCAGTTCAACGATCAACGCCAGCAGGCAGACAGCGATCAACAGTGCCCGCTCGCCCTTGCTGACGTCGACTATAAAAGCCAGGGGCACAAGGATTACATTGAGGAGCACCAATTGTCGAAATGCAGCTTCACCCTTGAAAGCGGCAGACAGCCCATCGAACGAATAACCGGCGGCATTCAGAATACGTTTCAGGCCCGTTTGGCCTTTGAAAGGAGACATAGATAGGCTGCTGTGCAAAAAAGATGATGGAAGCTAATTCAGGACAGATCAAAAAAATGTGAACGCCTGCAGTACGCTTAATTACCCGTTCGGGGAAATGGATTCCAGTTGTTGCAGAAGCAACGCGGCCTGGGTCCGGGTGCGGACTCCCAGCTTGCGGAAAATCGCCGTGACATGGGCCTTGATCGTTGCTTCAGACACGGTCAGCTCATAGGCAATCTGTTTGTTAAGCAACCCTTCACAGACCATGGTCAGTACGCGGAACTGCTGAGGCGTCAAACTGGCCAGGCCAGCGCTCGCGGCCTTGGCTTCATCAGAAACGCTGACGGTTTCGTTAACCTGTGGCGGCCACCAGACATCCCCTTCAAGAACCGTGCGTACCGCCTTTTGAATGGTCTCAAGCGGGCTCGACTTTGGAATGAAACCACTGGCACCAAATTCACGAGACCTGACAACAATCGCAGCTTCTTCCTGAGCCGACACCATTACCACCGGGATCTGCGGGTATTGTCCGCGCAGCAGCACCAGACCGGAAAAGCCATAGGCGCCCGGCATGTTCAAATCCAGCAACACCAGATCCCAGTCAGCCTTCTCGCCCAGACAGGTTTCCAACTGAGCAATGCTATCGGCCTCCACCAGCCTCACATCCGGACCAAGGCCAAGGCTCAACGCCTGATGCAACGCGCTGCGAAACAGCGGATGGTCATCGGCAATCAGGATTTCGTAAGTCATGGGTGTTCCTGTACTTATCAAGTGAGCGCCGATCCATTCAGCACCCAGCAACGCATGGGCAGATGCCAGCAGACGCTTGTAACAACACAAAGCGCGAACCTGACCGGGCAAAAAGCAAGTGTCCGGCTCTCTACGCGGCGCCAGCATGCCCAGCGAAACCGGGGTGGTCAAGCATTAACCCGGCCGCCAACTGCTGTTATTGTGCGCTCATCTGCGGGTAACTCGCGGCGCAACCTTATCTCGTCAGAGAAAAGCCTTCAGGTGAGTATGGGGGACGTCGTCTGAATCGATGGCTTTTTGATACTTCGCGCCCAGATAGTGAGCGGTAAATACATCCAGATAGGCATCCAGCACACCGCTGGCCTGCGTATCGCCAGCCAGCTCAAGACACAGCGCAGCCACTTCCGCGGTGCAGAAATGATCGTCACGTTTAGAGCGGCGCAGACGGTAACGGGACATCTGTTCCGGTTCCAGGCTGAGTACCGGAAAACGCTCCAGGTAAGGACTTTTGCGAAACATCTTGCGCGCTTCGGTCCACGTCGCGTCCAGCAAAATGAACAACGGGCGCTTGCCCTCCTCCGGTACGACTTGATTGACCACCCGTTCTGGAGCAACAAACTCGCCCGGGAAGACGATGTAAGGCTGCCATTGAGGATCATCCAGCAACGCCATTAATTGCTCATCAACGTCGATACGCGACCAGCCGAACGCATGGGTGTCGTCGATCACATCGGCAATCAACCAGCCGGTATTCGTTGGCTTCAGCGGCTCGGTGTCATACATCAGTAAACACATGGCCGAGTTTGCAGCCACATTGGGCTTCCACCCGCACAGACAGTAATCGGGGATGACCCGACACCGATTGCAACGGGGCGCACGCGACCCACGGGCAATAAACGGCTTGGTACTCTGCGCCAGTCGGCGGTCGCGCAGGCGAGAAACGGCATGACTCATGAAGGCATGCGCCGATGAATGGGGAGCGTGAACACTGAAGTAACCCGGCGGGGTGAATAGTCCGCGCAGTTTACCAGAGCAGCGCCCCATCCCGCCTGCACTGTCGATGGATGAATCGCTTTCACTGCCCGTCATCCTTATACTTCTCCCCCATTCACGCGCATCCAGCTTTGCTGCCTGCTGAACATACGTCCAAGTCACCGGTCCAACGGGCCAGTCACTGAATCAGGAGAATTTAATGCTGCGCCTAACTGTCCCCACCCTCACGCTGCTGCTTGCTGCCCCATTCTTCGCCCAGGCGGCGTCGAAGCAGGATTTCGAACTGAGCAAGATGCTCGAAAAAGTTGCGAAAGAAAGCAGCGTCGGCACGCCACGGGCTATCAATGAGGACATTCTCGATCAGGGCTACACGGTTGATGGCAACCAGCTGATCAATCATTTGAGTGTTCGTGAAGGCCAGGCCCAGCAAATGCGCGCCAATCCTGATGCGGTTCGTAATCAACTGGGTAACAGTGTTTGTCATAACAACGGCTATCGCCAGTTGATGACCAAAGGCGCGGTACTGAAGTATCAGTTCACCGAGTACAAGACCAACCGTCCGGTGACCAGCCAGGTTTTCAAGGCCAGCGACTGTTCGGTCAAGAAGTAAGAACTTACCAAATCTTGTCCTGTAAGAGTACGCCGCGCTGTAGCGGAGCTCGGGGACCCTGTAGGAGTGAGCTTGCTCGCGATTTGATTTTTCATTCGATAAATCATCGTCTGATCTGACGCTATCGCGAGCAAGCTCGCTCCTACAGTAAAAATCATTCCAAATCGATACTTCAATATTGTTTGATAGGAGCTGCAGCAGGCTGCGAAAGCGTTATTTCTGACACGCAGATATTCGCAGCCTTCGGCAGCGCCTACAGATTCTCCGCCACTGCCCGCCAGTGCTACGCGTGTCCTCTATTCCATCCGCCCCATCCCGGTTCGACCAGCGGAAATTTTATGCCATAAACAAACGTTGCCAGTTCCAGGCAGGCTAGGCACATTATCGAATTGGAATAAGCGTCACGCTTCAGACGACGGTACGAGCTGAAGCGATGATTTCGCGCACGGAGAAGCCATTAATGCCTTATGTACCCAACGACCTGTTAAGCAATCACTTTCAAAGCAACGGTAACGACCTCACCAGCAAGATCGAAGAACAGATCAATCTGGTTGCACCCAACAGCCCGAACCTTCCTCTTTACCGCGACATGATGCTCACTGTGCTGCGCATGGCTCAGGACGACCGCAATCGCTGGAACGCCAAAATCACCCTGCAGGCCTTGCGTGAACTGGACAATGCTTTTCGGGTACTTGAGCAATTCCGCGGACGTCGCAAGGTGACGGTATTTGGCTCGGCGCGCACGCCGGTTGAGCATCCACTGTATGCGCTGGCCAAAGAGCTTGGCGCACTGCTGGCCAAAGCAGATCTGATGGTCATCACCGGTGCAGGTGGCGGCATCATGGCCGCGGCCCACGAAGGCGCCGGCCTCGATCACAGCCTGGGCTTCAACATCACCCTGCCCTTCGAGCAGCACGCCAATGCGACGGTGGAAGGGACCGGCAACTTGCTGCCCTTCCATTTCTTCTTTACCCGCAAGCTGTTCTTCGTCAAAGAGGCCGATGCGCTGGTGCTTTGTCCAGGTGGATTCGGCACGCTTGATGAAGCGCTTGAAGTACTGACGCTGATTCAGACGGGTAAAAGCCCACTGGTGCCTATCGTATTACTGGATGTGCCCGGCGGAAGCTTTTGGCAGAGCGCACTGGACTTCATCAAGAATCAGCTGGAAGACAATCGCTATATTTTGCCCAACGACATGAAGCTAATGCGTCTGGTCTACAGCGCCGAAGAGGCGGTTGAGGAGATTCATCAGTTCTACAGCAACTTCCATTCAAGCCGTTGGCTGAAGAACAAATTCATTATCCGAATGCATCACCCACTCACCGAGCAGGCCCTTGGGCATATGCAGGAAGCCTTCGCCGACCTGCGTCTGGCTGAAGATTTTCAGCAACACGAATATCAGGGTGAAGAGCACGAGGCGGACTTCAGCCATCTGACGCGTCTGGTTTTCACGTTCAGTGGACGCAATCAAGGGCGTTTGCGGGAATTGGTGGACTACATCAACCTGTCGGAAAACTGGATTCAGCCAAGAGCAGAGTTGAAGATCCGGGAATCCGAGTCTTCAGAAGAAACCTGAGGCTCAGTCATCCTCGCCACGGCCGCTCAACAAGCGGCCGATCATATCCATTGGATAACCGCGATAGCTCAGAAAGCGCCCCTGTTTGGCACGCTCCCGGGCATCTACTGGCAACTGCCCGGCAAACTTGCGCTGCCAGGTCTCATGCATCTTTTCCTGCCAGTTGAAACCACACTCCCGAATCGCCTGCTCGACTTCCGCCCGCTGCAGTCCTCTCTGATTCAGTTCCTCACGAATACGCGCAGGACCGTAACCCGAGCGTGCACGGTAGGAGACAAAACTTTCGAGATAGCGAGCTTCGGACAGCAGTCCTTCTTCCACAAGACGGTCGAGGGCTGGTTCGATGAGTTCAGGCGTTGCGCCGCGCTGACGCAGCTTGCGCGTCAGCTCGACACGACCGTGCTCGCGTCGTGCGAGCAGGTCCATTGCGGTGCGCCTTACGGCGACGGGTGTATCAAGTACCGCTGACATGATCTATCAGATATCGACGTCAGCTTCGGCCATGTCATCAGCTGGCGCTGGTGCACGAGAGGCTTCGGACTTGGTATCAACACCTGGGGTCAGCAGCTTTTCGCGAATCATCTTCTCGAGGGTGGCACCGACTTCCGGGTTATCTGCCAGGAACTTGGCCGAGTTGGCTTTACCCTGACCGATCTTGCTGCCCTGATAGCTATACCAGGCACCGGATTTCTCTACGAAACCATGCAGCACGGCCAGATCAATGATCTCGCCATTGAGGTAGATACCCTTGCCGTAAAGAATCTGGAACTCGGCCTGACGGAACGGCGGAGCCACCTTGTTCTTGACGACTTTGACACGGGTCTCACTGCCGACGACTTCGTCGCCCTCTTTCACTGCACCTGTACGACGAATGTCCAGACGTACCGAGGCGTAGAACTTCAGCGCGTTACCACCGGTAGTGGTTTCCGGGCTACCGAACATTACGCCGATCTTCATACGAATCTGGTTGATGAAGATAACGAGGCAGTTGGCGTTCTTGATGTTGCCGGTGATCTTACGCAGCGCCTGAGACATGAGACGAGCCTGCAGACCCACGTGCATGTCACCCATTTCGCCTTCGATCTCGGCCTTTGGCACCAGAGCGGCAACGGAGTCGACCACGATCACGTCGATGGCGTTGGAGCGCACCAGCATGTCGGTGATTTCCAGTGCCTGCTCGCCGGTGTCCGGCTGCGAAACCAGCAGGTCGTCAACATTGACGCCCAGCTTGCCTGCGTATTCTGGATCAAGCGCGTGCTCGGCGTCGACGAATGCACAGGTAGCGCCCATTTTCTGGGCCTGTGCGATAACCGAAAGCGTCAGCGTCGTTTTACCGGAAGATTCCGGACCGTAGATTTCAACGATCCGGCCTTTTGGCAAACCGCCAATACCCAGCGCGATGTCCAGTCCGAGCGAACCAGTGGAGATAGAAGGAATCGCCTGGCGGTCATGGTCACCCATGCGCATTACGGCACCTTTACCGAATTGACGCTCGATCTGACCCAAGGCCGCAGCCAAGGCTTTCTTCTTGTTGTCGTCCATTGAAGTCCTCACGTAATCAAATTCAATTAGGGGCCTGACGGCCACAACACCTGTATAAGTAGCCAGTATTATTCCACAGGGTTGAGCCCGCGCCTACCCCTGAGTTGGTATTTCTGCACTGACAAGCTGGATCAGCCCTTCTAGCGCGGCCTTCACCGTTTGTCGGCGCACCTCGTCGCGGTTTCCGGCGAACTGTTCGCGCCGGGAAATCAGCTGTTCACCCACACCCCAGCACAGCCATACCGTGCCAACCGGTTTGTCGATCGACCCACCATCTGGTCCGGCAACACCACTGACTGCCACGGCAAACCGTGCCCCGCTGTGACGCTGCGCACCCGACACCATGGCACTCACCACCTCCTCACTGACTGCCCCGACGCGGACAAAAAGCTCCTCTGGAACTTGCAGCTGGAGATTTTTCTGATGATTGGAGTAAGTGACATATCCGGCTTCAAACCAGGCTGAGCTACCGGGTATCCGGGTGATCGCCTCGGCAATGCCACCCCCCGTGCAGGATTCGGCGGTAGTCACCTGAGCCTTGATTGATTGCAGATGCTTGCCCAGGGTTGCCGCAAGCCGGGTGATTTCATCCAAGGTGCTTTTCCTTTAGATAAGTAAAAAAGAAAGCTATGTAACAGAACGCCGGATACAGAGAGCCAGCTGACCCATCACCGTACACGAGCGTTTTCAAGGTGCAAGCAGAAGCGGCCGATAGCGACCGCTTCCCTGGAACAATCATTTGTCTTTCGGTTTCGGGCAGTGCGGTTTCCTGATGGTTTCGACAGTCGTCTCCTTGGGGCGACGACGAGCCTCTTCGATCGGAATGAAACGCCCGCTTCCGGAATCCCTTCCACGTTTGTTAGCCATATAAAATTCCTTTTTCATAAGCCTCTGCTCGGGATTGAGAGGCGACGCAGCAAAGTCTATACAGCGATTTCCGATCTGTGGGCACGCGGAAACGCGCCGTGACGAATAAGCCGTTTTGCAGCGGACCTGCGTCGCGAAGCCTCGCGTGGTAATCTTGCGCCCATCGCAAAACGTACGGACTTACCGACCTGTTAGCCCCAAGGGGATATCAGGCACGCCTCCGAATTTGCCCCATCTTTCTAACGAACTTGCCTAACTATCTGATGAATAAAGCAATTTCCGATCTCTCTTCCCACACCCCGATGATGCAACAGTACTGGCGGCTGAAGAATCAGCATCCCGATCAGTTGATGTTCTACCGCATGGGCGATTTCTACGAAATCTTCTACGAAGACGCGAAGAAGGCCGCCAAATTGCTGGACATCACCCTGACAGCCCGGGGTCAGTCTGCAGGTCAGAGCATTCCCATGTGCGGGATTCCATATCACGCCGCCGAGGGGTATCTGGCCAAGCTGGTGAAGCTCGGTGAATCCGTGGTGATCTGCGAACAGGTCGGCGACCCGGCGACCAGTAAAGGTCCCGTAGACCGCCAGGTGGTAAGGATCATCACTCCCGGCACCGTCAGCGATGAAGCCCTGCTGGACGAGCGTCGCGACAATCTGATCGCAGCCGTCCTGGGTGATGAACGCTTGTTCGGCCTGGCGGTGATGGACATCACCAGTGGCAATTTCAGCGTGCTGGAAATCAAGGGCTGGGAAAACCTGCTGGCGGAGCTTGAGCGCATCAACCCGGTAGAGTTGCTGATTCCGGATGACTGGCCACAAGGCTTGCCGGCGGAAAAACGCCGTGGCGCGCGACGTCGAGCGCCGTGGGACTTCGAACGCGACTCGGCGCTCAAAAGCCTCTGCCAACAGTTCTCCACCCAGGACCTGAAAGGCTTCGGCTGCGAGAACCTGACCCTCGCCATTGGCGCAGCGGGCTGTTTGCTGGGCTACGCCAAGGAAACCCAGCGCACTGCCCTGCCGCATTTGCGCAGCCTGCGTCACGAGCGCCTGGACGATACCGTCATCCTCGATGGTGCCACCCGACGCAACCTGGAACTGGACACCAACCTGGCGGGTGGTCGCGACAACACCCTGCAATCGGTGGTTGATCGCTGTCAGACCGCCATGGGCACACGCCTGCTGACCCGCTGGCTGAATCGTCCGTTGCGCGACCTGTCGATCCTCAAGGCCCGTCAATCGTCGATCACCTGCCTGCTGGAGCGCTATCGCTTCGAGCATCTGCAACCGCAGCTCAAGGAAATCGGCGACATCGAGCGAATCCTTGCGCGTATCGGCCTGCGCAACGCCCGGCCACGCGATCTGGCACGCCTGCGCGACGCACTGAGCGCACTGCCCGAGCTGCAAGTGGCAATGACCGAACTTGAAGCGCCGCATCTGCAGCAACTGGCCAGAATCGCGGGTGTCTATCCCGAGTTGGCCGACCTGCTGCAACGTGCCGTCATTGATAACCCGCCTGCGGTAATCCGCGATGGTGGCGTATTGAAGACCGGCTATGACGCTGAGCTGGACGAATTGCAGTCCCTGAGTGAAAACGCCGGGCAGTTCCTCATTGACCTCGAGGCCCGTGAAAAAGCGCGCACCGGACTGGCCCACCTGAAAGTTGGCTACAACCGGATTCACGGCTACTTCATTGAGCTGCCGAGCAAGCAGGCCGAGCAGGCACCTGCGGACTATATCCGTCGGCAGACGCTGAAAGGTGCCGAGCGCTTTATCACGCCTGAACTGAAAGAGTTCGAAGACAAGGCCCTGTCGGCCAAAAGCCGTGCGCTGGCGCGGGAAAAGATGTTGTACGAAGCGTTGCTGGAAGACCTGATTGGTCATCTCGCACCACTCCAGGACACCGCTTCGGCTCTTGCCGAGCTGGATGTGCTGAGCAACCTGGCCGAACGCGCCCTGAATCTTGACCTGAACTGCCCGCAGTTCGTCGACGAACCCTGCATGCGTATCGATCAAGGCCGTCACCCGGTTGTAGAGCAGGTGCTGACCTCGCCGTTCGTGGCCAACGACCTCGACCTGGACGACAAGACTCGTATGCTGGTCATCACCGGCCCGAACATGGGCGGTAAGTCCACCTACATGCGTCAGACCGCACTGATCGTGTTGCTGGCCCATATCGGCAGCTTCGTACCGGCGGCAAGTTGTGAGTTATCGCTGGTTGACCGGATCTTCACCCGTATCGGCTCCAGCGATGACCTGGCCGGCGGACGTTCGACTTTCATGGTTGAAATGAGCGAAACGGCCAACATTCTGCACAATGCTACGGATCGCAGTCTGGTCTTGATGGATGAGGTCGGACGCGGCACCAGTACTTTCGACGGTCTGTCGTTGGCATGGGCTGCGGCAGAATGTCTCGCCCAACTGCGCGCCTATACGCTGTTCGCCACGCACTATTTCGAGTTGACGGTGCTGCCCGAAAGCGAACCGCTGGTCGCCAACGTGCATCTCAACGCAACTGAGCACAACGAGCGCATCGTGTTCCTGCATCGGGTGCTGCCGGGTCCGGCCAGTCAGAGCTATGGCCTGGCTGTGGCCCAGTTGGCGGGGGTTCCAGCCAACGTCATCGTCCGGGCGAAAGAGCATCTACATCGACTGGAGACCACCAGCCTGCCCCACGAGCAACCTCGTCCCAAAGCAGGTAAACCGGCTGCGCCCATGCAAAGCGACATGTTCGCCAGCCTGCCGCATCCGGTGCTTGAAGAGCTTTCCAGAGCAAAACTCGACGATGTTACGCCACGTCAGGCGCTAGAGTTGTTATATGCACTGCAAACTCGCATCTAACGAGAACCGTAACAAGCTGTTAGAATCCCGCGCGGTTTGAGACGCTGACAGCTTTTAGCCTGGCTGAGCAGTTGATCCTAGCCGCGTGAGACGTAGCGAACCCAGGGTCGAACGCCGTGTAGTGCAGTCGATCTGCATTCAGCGCCGTTTACCTAATGCATGTGTTTCACACGGCGCGGGAGAATCCCGAACCCGGCAACCCTAAACCGAAGGGCTCTGCTGTCGCCGCCTGAGGAGAGAATTAGAAATGACCTTCGTCGTCACCGACAACTGCATCAAGTGCAAATACACCGACTGTGTAGAAGTCTGTCCGGTGGACTGCTTCTACGAAGGCCCGAACTTCCTGGTGATTCACCCGGATGAGTGCATCGACTGTGCGCTTTGCGAGCCTGAATGCCCCGCCCAGGCCATTTTTTCGGAAGATGAGATCCCTGCCGGGATGGAAAACTTCATCGAACTCAACGCCGAGCTCGCGGACGTCTGGCCGAACATCACCGAGAGAAAAGACGCACTGCCTGACGCTAAAGAGTGGGATGGCAAAACCGGCAAGATTGCAGACCTGGAACGCTAAGAATTCCCGGCTGTTGGAAGAAGGCCCCTTTACGGGGCTTTTTTTGTACGCGGCGTCTGGCGTGAACGGTACTTTTCTCCAGACGAAAAAAGGGGCGGTATGACCCGCCCACATTTTTTCCCTAATCCTTTTAATCCCTTTCATCATCCTGATGAATCGCGTCCTGCGATGTCCTTGACTGTCTTCCTTGACGGCCTGTGTCCATCCGTAGACACAGTGCTGATACTAGTGAGTTTTGCCGCAAGAGCAAGTAGGTGAAATCTTTCAAGATTTTCCAGACCCAAACCCCTAAAAATAAAAACCCATATTTATCAGATACTTAGGAAACTACTACGCTCGAATAAGCCGATGTTGTTCACGGTATTTCGCAAAGACTTACAGGACGCGTAAGTAATGGCTTACAGCGAAAAAGTCCGGTCACTCACCGACTAGCCAGGATTCAGCAAATCACCAGGAGCAGCCTGTTAGTTTCTGACCCAATAAAAAACACCCCTGTACGGGGTGTTTTTTATTGGGTGAAAGATAAACACACTGTTTATCTTCATGAACATTCACATCATTGGAACAATGACTCGCTCGACAGACCATTTTTTTCGAGAATCTCACGCAAACGCTTGAGGCCCTCGACCTGGATCTGCCTGACACGCTCGCGAGTAAGGCCGATTTCCAGCCCTACATCTTCCAGCGTGCTGCTCTCGTGCCCGCGCAAGCCGAAACGCCGTATCACGACCTCTCTCTGCTTGTCGGTCAGCTCTGAGAGCCATTGGTCAATGCTCTGTGAAAGGTCATCGTCTTGCAGCAACTCACAAGGATCGGTGGGGCGATCATCGGTCAGGGTGTCGAGCAATGTCTTGTCGGAATCCGGACCGAGAGAAACATCGACAGAGGAAACCCGCTCGTTCAGACCGAGCATGCGCTTGACCTCACCCACCGGCTTTTCAAGCAGGTTGGCGATTTCTTCGGGAGAGGGTTCGTGATCGAGTTTTTGTGTCAGTTCGCGAGCAGCCCGCAAATAGACGTTGAGTTCTTTGACGACATGGATCGGTAACCGAATGGTACGGGTCTGATTCATGATCGCACGCTCAATGGTCTGACGAATCCACCATGTTGCGTAGGTTGAGAAACGGAATCCACGTTCCGGATCGAATTTTTCGACCGCCCTGATGAGCCCGAGGTTGCCCTCTTCGATCAGGTCCAGCAATGACAATCCACGATTGACATACCGCCTGGCGATTTTCACCACCAGCCGCAGGTTGCTTTCAATCATGCGCTTACGACCGGCCGGATCACCTTTTTGCGAGAGCCTCGCAAAATGGACTTCTTCTTCCGGGGTAAGCAACGGGGAGAACCCGATTTCATTGAGGTACAACTGGGTCGCATCAAGCGCCCGGGTGTAGTCGATGTATTTGTGCTGTTTGAGCGATGTGGAGTTTTTGGTTCTGGATCGGGGAGCAGAGGCAGCATGAGTCTGCTTCTCGTCCGTTTCAAGCTCCGACTCCAGAACGATGGCGGTTTCCATAAGGAGAACCTCATCGTCGATGTCAAACTCCGGCGCTTCTTTGCTAAGAGCCATTGTTATAGTCCTTTGGTGAGTTCGACCTCAAGCTCCAGCGACGCCAGTTCCATGGCAACGCTTGAGCCTGTCCCTCTACGCCAGGAACAGGCTGGCAACAATCAACGACGTGGCAGGAATTGCAGCGGATCTACAGGTTTACCTTGGCGGCGAATCTCAAAATGCAGCTTCACCCGGTCAGTTCCCGTTGACCCCATCTCGGCAATCGTCTGCCCAGCTTTGACCTGTTGCCCCTCCCGAACCAACAGCCTACGGTTGTGGCCGTAAGCACTTACGTAGGTATCGCTGTGTTTGATGATGACCAATTCGCCGTAGCCCCGCAATCCACTCCCGGCGTAAACCACTGACCCATCAGACGCAGCTAAAACAGGCTGTCCCAAATCTCCAGCGATATCAATGCCTTTATTCAAACTACCGTTTGAAGAAAATTTCCCTATCAAAATGCCATTCGACGGCCATGTCCAACCCTTCGGAGAAGGCCCGGCAGGCAAGGTAGAGCTGCCGGCGGGAGGCGGAACCACCGTCACCGGCTTGGAAATAACGGTGGTTTTGACCGAGCCAGACGGGCTTGTTGTCGTCGAAGTCGTCGTGGACGCGACAGGCGAACGCACAGCTCCAGATGAACCCGCGACGGCCGACGATGTTGAATTTGAACGCCCGTCGAAGCGAATCGTCTGACCCGGACGAATCGTGTAGGGTTCAGGAATCTGATTACGCGCCGCCAGCGCTTTGTAGTCCCAGCCGTAACGGAAGGCAATGGAAAAAAGCGTATCGCCCCGACGGACGACGTATTGTCCAGTGGTCACGGTTGGACGCTGGGGGGCAGCATTGTTATTACGATCGACGACACGCACGCCACCGGACGGCGCACTGGAACAACCGACCAAGAGGACACTGAGCGCAATGCCAATCACCAGCCGCTGAAAACTTGTTGAATAACTACGCTGCCGAATGACTGTGCGACTCACCCGCCACTCCCTTTACTGGTGACTGAATTAAAGATGCCTATTGTGCCGTAATAACGGCTGGCACCTACTGCTTAATGCTGTGAAGCCAATGGATACTTCAGGGTTGATCGTTTCTCGGGCCCAACTGCGCTGCCGGTCCTGGACGCCATGAGGTAGACAGGCGGTGTTGCGCAGAATTCAGTGAGTTGTCATCAAGCCAGCGGACCATTGAGCAAAGGTACAAAACGTACCGCTCCCAGTACGTGCCGGGAGAACCCGTTTTCTTCACGCACAATGAGCATCAACTGCTGCACTTCGCCCGACCCGACCGGGATAACCAGTCGCCCTCCGGGTGCAAGCTGGTCGAGCAAGGCCTGCGGCACGTCAGTCGCCACGGCAGTCACGATAATCCCGTTATACGGTGCCAGCGCCGGCCAGCCTTCCCAACCATCGCCCCAGCGAAACACCACGTTGCGCAGATTCAGCTCGACCAGACGCTCCTTGGCGCGATCTTGCAGAACCTTGATGCGCTCAACCGAAAATACCCGTTCCACCAGCTGCGCCAGGACGGCAGTCTGATAACCGGAACCCGTACCAATCTCCAACACCTTGTCCAGAGGGCCAGCCGCCAAGAGCAGCTCGCTCATGCGCGCGACCATGTAAGGCTGGGAAATTGTCTGGTTATGGCCGATTGGCAGCGCCGTATCTTCATAGGCTCGATGAGCCAGAGCTTCATCAACAAACAGATGCCGCGGGGTCTTGCGTATGACTTCCAGCACCTGAGCGTTGGACAGCCCTTCATCGTAGAGACGTTGAATCAGACGCTCGCGAGTCCGCTGGGAGGTCATCCCGATTCCACGACGTAACAGATCATCTTGCTCGCGCGACATCAAAGAAGGCCCTCCAGCCATTTGTTCAGGCTAGCGAACCCGTCCTGGTAAGTACGATCAAGCTGCAAGGGGGTAACAGAAACATAGCCCTGCATCACTGCATGAAAATCCGTGCCTGCACCGCCATCCTCTGCGTCACCGGCAGCTGCAATCCAGTAGCCGGCCCGTCCCCGTGGGTCGACGACCTTGATCGGCGCTGCAGCTCGCGCCCGATGACCAAGACGGGTCAATTGAATGCCCCGAATATGATCGAGGGGCAGATTGGGAATATTCACGTTCAAGACTGTGCGCGGCGGCAAATCAAGCAGCTCATGAGCCTCTACCAGCAGTCGCGCGTAATGCGCAGCAGTCGCGAGGTTATCCGGCTGACGTGACAGGAACGAGAAGGCAAATGAAGGCCTTTCGAGGAATCGGCCTTCAAGCGCTGCCGCCACGGTGCCGGAATACAGCACGTCGTCCCCCAGATTAGCGCCCAGGTTGATACCCGACACCACCATGTCCGGCTGCACTTCCAGTAACCCGTTCAGGCCCAGGTGCACACAATCGGTCGGCGTGCCGTTGACGCTGATGAAACCATTCGCCAGGGCATGGGGATGCAAAGGCCGGTCGAGCGTCAATGAGCTGCTGGCACCGCTTTTGTCTTGATCGGGGGCGATCACCACGCATTCGCTGTAATCGGCCAGCGCCGCATACAACGCAGCGAGACCGGGTGCGGCGACCCCATCATCGTTAGAAATCAGAATACGCATGAGCTGTCCGTCTGCCCAACCGGCACCAGATCAACAAGTTCGCGCACCAGTACAGTGGCGAAGCATCCGGGCGGAAGGACGAATTCCAGTTGCAGAATGTCAGGCTCGGGATAATGCCACGTCAACCGGCCAATGGGCAGTCGCAGGATGCGTCGTTCGTGCTCCATTCCCGCTCTTGTGAGCCAGTCGCGCAGTGCCGACTCGCGATTGGCCACATCGTTTTCCAGTGCAGCCGTGGCCCCGGAGGCTGGCGATGGGCCTTCTCCCCATTGCGGACCGGTCGGATGCAGATCGAGAATCGCCAGCCGAGGGTCATTGCATTCATCTACGCCCGCCGGAAAAAAACTGCGGCTGTCGGTGAACGCCAGCAAGTCACCCACCTGTGCAACCTGCCATGAACCATCAGCAACCCGCGCCGCCAGGACCTGATTGAACAGGTAGCTACGGGCCGTCGATAACAGTCGGGAACGCACTGCACGCTGTTCCGGCAAAGCCTGGCGAGCAGCATAATCGCGCGCCTCGCCCAGATTTCCACCTTGGTAGCCAAATCTCTGAGCACCGAAGTAATTAGGGATTCCGCCCTTGGCGATCAACTCAAGTCGCGCGTTCAGCGCCTCCTTGTCGACATTCAACCGGGTCAGGCGCAGTGTGAAGCCGTTTGCAGCGTGAGCACCGCGCTGAAGCTTGCGCTTGTGACGGGTGCTTTGAAGAATCTTCAGGGTCTCGTTTTCGGCCGAACTCAGGTCTGGGTCAGCCTTGCCCGGCAGCTGGATGCTGAACCACTGACGAGTCAGCGCCTGGCGATCCTTCAGACCCGCGTAGCTGACAGTCCTGAGCTGCACGCCAGCGGCACGCGCCAGACGGCGGGCGGCTTCTTCGGTGTTGAGGCCGCGTTTCTCGACCCATAACCATAAATGCTCGCCATCGCCGGAAAGCGGGATGTCCAGCACTTCATCGACCTGAAAATCCTCGGCAGTCGCCTTGAGCACCGCGCTACCCAGCGGCGGGCCATAAGCTTGCGGGCCCAGCAGTTCTGATTCGGTCATGCGGACAGCAACAGCGCAACGGCGTGAACGGCGATGCCTTCTTCGCGACCGGTGAAGCCGAGCTTTTCAGTAGTGGTCGCCTTGACGTTCACTTGATCCAGCTCGACTTGAAGATCCTCGGCGATCAATGCGCGCATGGATTCGATATGAGGGGCCATTTTCGGTGCCTGAGCAACAATCGTTGCGTCTACGTTGCCGACCTTCCAGCCTTTGCCCTTTACCAGCGTCAAGACGTGGCGCAGCAATGCGCGGCTGTCAGCGCCTTTGAACTGCGGATCGGTGTCCGGGAAATGCTTGCCGATATCACCCAGTGCGGCGGCGCCGAGCAGTGCATCGCTCAAGGCGTGCAGTAAAACATCACCATCGGAATGAGCGAGCAGGCCGAACCGGTGAGCAATGCGCACGCCACCCAGGGTGACGAAGTCGCCCTCAGCGAAACGGTGCACATCATAGCCATGGCCAATACGCATAAAAAAACGCCCTGAAAAAAGTCAGGGCGTGATTCTACCTACTTTGTCGACGCTTAGCTGTTCAACGCGTCGCCATGATGCCGCAGGTGATCTTCAATAAAGCTGGCGATGAAGAAATAGCTGTGGTCGTAACCAGGCTGCATGCGCAATGTCAGAGGATGACCCGCCGCTTTCGCAGCCTGAACCAGCGCCTCTGGCTTAAGCTGATTGGCGAGAAAATCATCGCGATCCCCCTGATCTACCAGGATCGGCAGCTTCTCGCGTGCATCAGCGATCAGCACTGTGGCATCCCATTCACGCCAGCGCGAACGCTCTTCGCCCAGATAGCGTGAAAAGGCTTTCTGCCCCCAAGAGCAATCCATCGGATTGGTGATCGGCGAAAACGCCGAGACCGATTTGTAGCGCCCTGGATTACGCAACGCGCAGATCAACGCACCATGACCGCCCATGGAGTGGCCACTGATCCCCCGCGCTTGCGAAGCCGGGAAATGCTCTTCGACCAGAGCGGGCAGCTCGTTCACCACGTAATCGTGCATGCGGTAATGCCTGGCCCAAGGCTCCTGGGTGGCATTGAGATAGAACCCGGCACCAAGGCCGAAATCCCACGCGCCATCAGGATCACCTGCAACACCGGGGCCTCGCGGGCTTGTGTCAGGCGCAACGATGATCAAACCCAGCTCAGCCGCGACGCGTTGCGCTGCTGCCTTCTGCATGAAGTTTTCATCGGTACAGGTCAGACCGGAAAGCCAGTACAGCACCGGCAACTTGCCGCCCTGCTCCGCCTGCGGCGGCAGATAGACAGCAAACACCATGTCGCATCCGAGCACGTCGGAATGATGCTTGTAACGCTTGTGCCAGCCGCCAAAGCTTTTTTGACAGGAAATATTCTCTAGAGCCATGGTCGTAAACTCCCAGACACAAGCTACAAGCTTCAAGCTGCAAGAGGCGCGGAACCCTCTTGTAGCTTGTCGCTTGAAGCTTGCAACTGCTTAAAAGTGAATGACTGTGCGGATGCTTTTGCCGTCGTGCATCAGGTCGAACGCCTTATTGATGTCTTCAAGCCCCATGGTGTGGGTGATGAAGGTATCCAGAGGGATTTCGCCTGTCTGAGACTTCTCGACATAGCTTGGCAACTCGGTACGACCACGAACACCGCCAAATGCCGAACCGCGCCAGACGCGACCGGTCACCAACTGGAACGGACGGGTTGCGATTTCCTGACCGGATGCGGCCACCCCAATGATCACCGACTCGCCCCAGCCTTTGTGGCAGCATTCCAGCGCGGCACGCATCAGGTTCACGTTGCCGATACATTCGAAGCTGTAGTCGACACCGCCGTCAGTCAACTCAACGATCACATCCTGAATCGGCTTTTCGTGATCTTTGGGATTGATGAAATCAGTCGCACCGAGTTCACGGGCCACGTCGAATTTCGCCGGATTGATATCGATTGCAATGATCCGCGAGGCCTTGGCCATTTTCGCACCAATGATCGCAGCCAGACCGATACCACCCAGACCGAAGATAGCGACAGTGGCGCCCTCCTCGACTTTGGCAGTATTGAGCACAGCCCCGATGCCGGTAGTGACGCCACAGCCCAACAGGCAGACTTTTTCCAGTGGGGCTTCTTTAGGGATTTTCGCCAGGGAAATTTCCGGCACCACGGTGTACTCGGAGAACGTCGAGCAGCCCATGTAGTGGTAAACCGGCTCGCCGTTGTAGCTGAAACGGGTCGTACCATCAGGCATCAGGCCTTTGCCTTGAGTGGCGCGGACTTTCTGGCAAAGGTTGGTTTTGCCGGACTTGCAGAACTTGCACTCGCGGCATTCGGCGGTATACAGCGGGATCACATGATCGCCCACTGCCAGGGAAGTAACGCCCTCGCCGATGGCTTCAACAATACCGCCACCCTCATGCCCCAGGATGCACGGGAATACGCCTTCAGAATCGGCACCGGACAACGTGTAAGCATCAGTGTGGCAAACGCCGGAGGCGACTGTGCGAATCAATACCTCACCGGCCCTTGGTGCTTCGACGTCGACTTCAACGATTTGCAGCGGTTCATTGGGGGCAAAAGCAACAGCAGCACGTGACTTGATCATCAATCTTTCTCCAACGAGGTTAAAACAATGGACAGAGTGTAAAGCACTGCCGTTTGGTTAATAATCCAGTCAAAAGCAAAACATTATTGCTGAACAGGGATAATCGATGTACATCAACCGCTGGGAAGGCCTGGATGAGTTCGTCGCTGTGGCTGAATGCGGCCAGTTCACGGCAGCAGCTGAACGAATGGGCGTTTCCTCCTCGCACATCAGTCGGCAAATCGCCCGCCTCGAAGAACGCTTGCAGACCCGCCTGCTGTATCGCAGCACCCGACGGGTCGCATTGACTGACGCTGGCCAGACTTTTTTGCACCATTGCCAGCGCTTGCAGGACGGTCGCGAGGAAGCCTTGCGGGCGGTAGGTGATTTAACCAGCGAACCCAAAGGCCTTTTGCGTATGACCTGTGCCGTGGCTTACGGCGAGCGGTTTATCACACCACTGGTGACGCGCTTCATGGATTTGTATCCGCAGATCCGGGTGGAGATCCAGTTGAACAACGACACGCTGGACATGGTTCATGAGGGGCTGGATCTGGCCATCAGGCTGGGCCGGTTACAGGATTCCCGCCTGGTCGCCACCCGCCTCGCGCCACGCCGGATGTATCTGTGCGCATCGCCATCCTATCTGGAGCGATACGGTCGGCCGCACAGTGTGTCGGAGCTCAGTCGGCATAATTGCCTGATCGGCAGCAGTGACACCTGGTTACTTCAACAGAACGGACGGGAGTTTTCCCAGCGTGTTCAGGGTAACTGGCGCTGCAACAGCGGGCAGGCGGTGCTGGATGCTGCGCTGCACGGCGTCGGACTGTGTCAATTACCGGATTATTACGTGTTAAGCCATCTGAACACTGGCGCGCTGGTTTCCCTGCTGGAAGCTCATCAACCGCCGAATACAGCAGTCTGGGCGCTGTACCCCCAACAACGACACCTTTCGCCAAAAGTGCGCAAGCTGGTGGATTATCTGAAAGAGGGGTTGGCGATGCGGGATGAGTATCGGTAGGTGGCATACCTGTGGGAAATATTAAGTTCGCCCGCAAGCTGACGTGGGACCGGCTTTAGCCGGGAAGGCGATATTTCTGACGACACATTTCAGTGACGGTGAGGGCCTCTTCCCGGCTAAAGCCGGTCCCACGACATTGCGCCAAGACCTGGGATTGCGCAGAGGCCTCGCTCCAGCAAGATCCACGAATATCAGCGATTAAATTCGCTACGCCGTTGACGCAACCATTCAAGATCCTCAGGACGAGTGACCTTGATGTTATCCGAGCGTCCTTCGATCAATCTGGGCGACTGCCCTGCCCATTCGATGGCAGAGGCTTCATCGGTAATAGCAACGTCGGAAACCAGGCCGTCGGCCAAGGCACGGTGCAGAGCACCCAGGCGAAACATCTGCGGGGTGTACGCCTGCCAGATCAGGCTGCGGTCTACCGTTTCGGTGACCCGGCCATCAGGTCCCGCGCGCTTGAGGGTGTCACGGGCAGGCACGGCCAACAGCCCACCCACCGGATCATCAGCCAGTTCGCCCAGCAGGTTATCCAGGTCCGAGCGTGACAAATTAGGCCGCGCAGCATCATGGACCAGTACCCAATCCTCGTCATCGGCGCCTTGAGCATGCAAATGCAGCAACGCGTTGAGCACTGAATCCGCACGCTCTTTGCCGCCATCGACCCGTGTAATACGCGAATCCAGCGCACACGGCAGATTGGGCCAGTAAGGGTCGTCCACAGCCAGACTGATCACCAGGCCCTTGAGTCGGGGGTGATCGAGGAAACATAGCAGGCTGTGTTCAAGAATCGTCAGGCCGCCCAGTTGCAGGTACTGCTTGGGACGATCTGCGGCCATACGGGCACCGATGCCCGCAGCAGGAATCACTGCCCAGAAGGCAGGAAGAGTGCTCTTGTTCATAGGGTCAGCTTCATTGCGCCAACTGATAGAGCGTTTCGCCGTCCTTGACCATGCCCAGTTCATGACGGGCACGCTCTTCTACGGTTTCCATACCTTTTTTCAATTCAAGCACTTCAGCGTCCATGACCCGATTGCGCTCAAGCAGCGCTTCGTTCTCGGCATGTTGATCAGCGATCTGCTGATTAAGGCTGGCCACTTGCGCCAGACTCCCGTTCCCCACCCACAGGCGATATTGCAGGCCCGCAAGCAACAGGATCAGGACGAGAAACAACCAGTTAGGACTGCGCATTGAATATCAGGTACCCAGTAAAAAAGACAGCAGAGCCGACAACGTGAAGCCAACAATACAACAGGGACTGAGGGCATAGAGCCTGGCGGGGCCAGGCTCTATAGCGGTGCAAGCCGCATCAATGCTGATCAATCATCCGGGAAAGCAGGTGATTGTCACAGCACCGGCTGTCTTTTTACCATCTCGGTGTCAGCCGCGAAACTCGCCGCGACCACGATATACCGCCTTCGAACCCAGTTGCTCTTCAATACGCAGCAGCTGGTTGTACTTGGAGATACGATCGGAACGGCTCAACGAACCGGTTTTGATCTGACCTGCAGAGGTGCCCACTGCCAGATCGGCAATCGTAGAGTCTTCGGTTTCGCCGGAACGGTGCGAGATAACAGCGGTGTAACCAGCAGCCTTGGCCATCTGAATGGCTTCCAGCGTTTCGGTCAGGGTACCGATCTGGTTGAACTTGATCAGGATCGAGTTACCGATCTTCTTGTCGATACCTTCCTTCAGGATCTTGGTGTTGGTCACGAACAGATCGTCACCTACCAGTTGCACCTTGTCACCGATCTTGTCGGTGAGGATCTTCCAGCCATCCCAATCGGACTCATCAAGACCGTCTTCAATGGAGATGATCGGGTGCTTACTGACCAGATCGGCCAGGTAGTCAGCGAAACCGGCGGAATCGTACTCGCCTTCTTCACTCAACACATACTTGCCGTTCTTGTAGAACTCGCTGGCCGCGCAGTCCAGTGCCAGAGTCACGTCGGTACCCAGCTTGTAGCCCGCATTGGCAACAGCTTCGGCGATGGCGTCCAGTGCATCGGCATTGGAGTTGAGGTCAGGTGCGAAACCACCTTCGTCACCTACGGCGGTGTTCAGGCCACGAGCCTTCAGCACAGCTTTGAGGTGATGGAAAATTTCGGTGCCCCAGCGCAGGCCTTCGGAGAAGGTCTTGGCGCCGACAGGCTGAATCATGAATTCCTGGATGTCGATGTTGTTATCGGCATGCTCGCCACCGTTGATGATGTTCATCATCGGAACCGGCATCGAGTAAACACCCGGCGTACCGTTCAGGTTGGCAATGTGCGCGTACAGCGGCAGGTCCTGATCCTGGGCAGCGGCTTTAGCTGCGGCCAGAGAAACAGCGAGGATCGCGTTGGCGCCCAGGCTGGCTTTGTTGTCAGTACCGTCCAGAGCAATCATGGCGCGGTCCAGCGCTTGCTGGTCGACCGGATCCTTGCCCAGCAACAGGTCGCGAATCGGACCGTTGATGTTGGCTACAGCCTTGAGAACGCCCTTGCCCAGGTAACGGCTCTTGTCGCCATCACGCAGCTCCAGCGCCTCGCGCGAGCCGGTTGAAGCACCGGACGGAGCGCAGGCGCTGCCGATGATGCCGTTGTCGAGGAGCACATCTGCTTCCACGGTGGGATTGCCACGGGAGTCGAGAACTTCACGACCTTTGATGTCGACGATTTTTGCCATTGTTGTAAACACTCCAAGATTGACGAAAACGACGCAGCTGGGAAATGCCTGTCGCTCAAGGGCTCATTACAGGGCAGACCTAAGAGCGACAAACCCCGACCTGAGGTCGGGGGATGTAAGCGTGCGGCACTTTACCGGAGGCTAACCTGCCGGAGAAGTCCGATTTAAGCGGTTTCTACTGCCGGGAAGCTTTTGACCAACTCATCCAGCGCCTTGAGCTGCGCCAGGAATGGCTCCAGCTTGTCCAGACGCAAGGCGCAAGGGCCGTCGCATTTGGCATTGTCCGGATCAGGATGAGCTTCAAGGAACAATCCAGCGAGGTTTTGACTCATGCCAGCCTTCGCCAGTTCCAATACCTGCGCACGACGACCGCCAGCAGAGTCCGAACGACCGCCCGGCATCTGCAAGGCGTGGGTCACGTCGAAAAATACCGGGTAGTTGAACTGCTTCATGATGCCAAAGCCGAGCATGTCCACAACCAGGTTGTTGTAGCCAAAACTGGTGCCGCGCTCACAGAGGATCAATTGGTCGTTACCGGCTTCTTCGCACTTGCTCAGGATGTGTTTCATTTCCTGAGGGGCAAGGAACTGGGCTTTCTTGATGTTGATCACAGCGCCAGTGCGGGCCATGGCAACCACCAGATCGGTCTGACGCGACAGGAAAGCCGGCAACTGAATGATGTCGCAGACTTCAGCAACGACTTTCGCCTGCTCTGGCTCATGCACGTCAGTGATCAATGGCACATTGAAGGTCTTTTTGACTTCTTCAAAGATCCGCATGCCCTCTTCCAGGCCCGGACCACGATAGGAGTGCATCGACGAACGGTTAGCTTTGTCGAAACTGGCCTTGAATACATAAGGGATACCGAGCTTTTCGGTAACCCGTACGTACTCTTCGCAAATCTGCATGGCCATGTCCCGGGACTCAAGAACGTTCATGCCACCGAAAAGCACCATTGGCTTGTCGTTGGCGATGTCGATTGAGCCTACGCGGATAGTTTTCTGAGCCATGTTCTGAGTTTCCCGAATCAAGAATTTTTCTTGTGTTGAGTCAGTGCAGCCTTGACGAAGCCACTGAACAGCGGGTGACCGTCGCGAGGTGTCGAGGTGAACTCTGGGTGGAACTGGCAAGCCACAAACCATGGATGATCTGGTGCTTCGACCACTTCGACCAGCGCGCCATCACCGGAACGGCCCGACACTTTCAGGCCGGCTTCCAGCAACTGCGGCAGCAGGTTGTTGTTCACTTCGTAGCGATGACGATGGCGCTCAACGATCACGTCGCTGGCGTAGCAGTCATGCACCAGCGAGCCCGGCTCAAGCTGACACTCCTGAGCCCCCAGGCGCATGGTGCCGCCCAGATCGGAGCTTTCGGTACGGGTTTCAACAGCGCCAGTGGCGTCAGCCCACTCGGTGATCAGACCCACAACGGCGTGTGCGCCGTTGCGATCGAATTCGGTGGAGTTGGCGTCTTTCCAGCCCAGCACGTTACGAGCGTACTCGATCACGGCCACTTGCATGCCCAGGCAGATACCCAGATACGGAACCTTGTTTTCACGAGCAAACTGAACGGCAGTGATCTTGCCTTCAACACCACGCAGACCGAAGCCGCCTGGAACCAGAATCGCATCGACACCTTCCAGCAGCGCGGTGCCCTGGTTCTCGATGTCTTCAGAGTCGATATAGCGCAGATTGACCTTGGTACGGTTGGTGATGCCAGCATGACTCATCGCTTCGATCAGCGACTTGTAAGCGTCCAGCAGCTCCATGTATTTACCGACCATGGCGATGGTGACTTCATGCTCAGGGTTGAGCTTGGCGTCTACCACAGCGTCCCACTCGGACAGGTCTGCGCTGTTGCATTGCAGACCGAAGCGCTCGACGACGAAATCGTCGAGGCCCTGGGAGTGCAGGATGCCCGGAATCTTGTAGATGGTATCGGCGTCTTCCAGCGCGATAACGGCACGCTCTTCCACGTTGGTGAACTGAGCGATCTTGCGACGCGACGAAATGTCGATCGGGTGATCCGAGCGGCATACCAGAACGTCAGGCTGCAGACCGATGGAACGCAACTCCTTCACCGAATGCTGGGTCGGCTTGGTTTTGGTTTCGCCAGCGGTCGCGATGTAAGGAACCAGCGTCAGGTGCATCAGCATGGCGCGCTTGGCGCCCACTTCGAAGCGCAACTGACGGATCGCTTCCAGGAACGGTTGCGATTCGATATCACCCACAGTGCCGCCAATCTCGACCAGGGCGACGTCGGCATCGCCTGCGCCCTTGATGATCCGGCGTTTGATTTCGTCGGTGATGTGCGGAATAACCTGAATGGTCGCACCCAGATAATCACCACGGCGCTCTTTGCGCAGGACGTGTTCGTACACACGGCCAGTGGTGAAGTTGTTGTTCTGGGTCATGGTCGTGCGGATGAACCGCTCGTAATGGCCAAGGTCCAGGTCGGTTTCAGCGCCGTCATGCGTAACGAACACCTCACCGTGCTGGAACGGGCTCATGGTACCCGGATCGACGTTGATGTAGGGGTCAAGCTTGAGCATGGTGACCTTAAGTCCCCGCGCCTCCAGGATGGCCGCCAATGAAGCCGAGGCAATGCCTTTCCCCAATGAAGAAACAACACCGCCCGTGACGAAGATGTAGCGCGTCATGAAAAACCCTAGAAGTCTGCGTTAAAGCGGTCAGAGCCGCCGGGGAAAGCGAAGGAAGGCCGAAGCCCCCGATTACCGACAAAACTCACGGTGAACTCCCGAACTGCTGCGTTGAAACGGACTGACTGAAAAAGCCTGTCAATTGCGCGCCACATGTCAAGAATCATCCAGCAAAGACTGGTTGGTAACCGGCAACTCATGTCGATCCAAAAGGATCCACAGAAGCTGTATCAAGAAGGGAGCGTAGTCTACCGGAATTGGGCTTTCAGCTCAAACTTTGGTCATTCGTCGGCGGCACCCAGCGCAGGATGAAGCTTTCATGGCCGCAAACATTGAGCGCAGGCAGGTTTGCCACCGCCAGAATTTCGCCGTTACGGAACAGCAGCGGCAATCGGCCGCGGACAAATATCGGTATTTCGCGCTCATTGAGCAGACGCTTGAGATCGCGATGTCCGCGGTCGGGCAGACTGAGAACTTCTCCTCCCTGGCGATAGCGAACCTCCAGCACTCCGGAAGGCAGTTCACCGTCAATGAAGAGCTGACCGTTATCGGGCAGCGTCAGCGCATGCCGCGCATCCGCCCATGGCTGAGCGGACGGCATCACGGGTTTTAGCCAATTGTCGGAAAGCCACCAGATGCGCCCCTGATCACGATGCAACTCGCCATCGGCCAAACGCCATACCGGGTGCCCGCCCTGCCCTGCGTCTCGCAGAGTTTCCCAGCCAACCCAATGATCGCTGTCCGGCAGACGCGTCAGCGGGGCCAGCCAATGGCGCAGAGCATTGCGTTGGCGCGAGGGCGAAAGGCCAGCCAGGGCGGGCAAGGCCAGCGAGGGAAGCTCTAGCCAATCGAATGCATGGCTGGATTCGGCCGACGCGAGATCGACCTGGGCCAGTTCCTCAAGCAACTGCTGCGCTTCATTCAGGTGTGCGGCCGTGCGCGCCATATTTGCGGTTGCCTGCGGCCAGCGGGACCTCAATGCGGGCAGCACCTGATTGCGCAGGTAGTTGCGCGAATAATGAGAGTCTTCGTTGCTGGGATCTTCGACCCACAGCAAATGATGCTCGCGGGCGTAAGTCTCCAACTCTTCCCGGGAAATACTCAACAAGGGCCTGACTAGCTGCCCCTGCCCCAAGCTGCGGCTAACCGACATCCCCGCCAGCCCCAGCACTCCGGCGCCTCGCAACAATCTGAACAGCAGGGTTTCAGCCTGATCGTCCTGATGTTGCCCCGTCAGCAGCACTTCATTTTCAGCAAGGCACTCACTGAACGCGGTATAACGCGCCTCACGCGCTGCCTGCTCAAGGCTTGCGCCCGACTTCACCTGCACGCTGATTACTTGCAAAGAAACGCCAAGCGCCTCGCAAACCTGTTGGCAATGCAGCGGCCAGGCGTCAGCGACAGCCTGCAGGCCGTGATGGACATGGATAGCGGTTAACGGCGGTAAATTTTCGCGTTCGGCGAGTTCAGCCAGAAGGTGAAGCAAGACAGTGGAATCAAGACCACCGGAGAAACCGATGTGCCATGCAGGCGCGTTACGCCAGGGTGCCAAGGCTTGAAGAAGCTTGGCGGGGAGATCATGACCGGAAGGCCTGAATAGATACATCAGCGTTGTCTGACCTGTTGGAGCGAGGCTTGCCCGCGAAAGCGTAGTATCAGTCAGCATATGTATAAGCTGCAATTACGCCTTCGCGGGCAAGCCTCGCTCCAACAAGAGATTACAAACCGTAACTCATCAAGCGCTCATAACGACGAGCCAGCAGCGCGTCGCTATCGAACTTCTTGAGCATGGCCAACTGGCTGCTCAATTCCTGGCGGATTTCCAGCGCAGCGGCGGCCGGGTCGCGATGCGCGCCGCCCAGAGGCTCGGCGATGACCTTATCAACGATGCCCAGACCTTTCAGGCGATCGGCCGTGATACCCATGGCTTCGGCCGCATCAGGAGCCTTTTCTGCGGTTTTCCACAGAATCGACGCGCAACCTTCCGGTGAGATAACCGCGTAGGTGGAGTACTGCAACATGTTCAACTGATCGCAGACACCGATTGCCAGTGCGCCGCCAGAACCGCCTTCACCAATAACAGTGGCGATGATTGGCGTTTTCAGACGTGCCATGACGCGCAGGTTCCAGGCAATCGCTTCGCTCTGGTTACGTTCCTCAGCGTCGATACCCGGATAAGCGCCCGGCGTGTCGATGAAGGTCAGGATCGGCATCTTGAAACGCTCGGCCATCTCCATCAGACGACAGGCTTTGCGATAGCCTTCAGGGCGTGGCATGCCGAAGTTACGACGAACCTTTTCACGCACTTCACGGCCTTTCTGATGGCCGATAATCATGACCGGCTGACCTTCCAGACGGGCAACACCACCGACAATGGCGGCGTCGTCGGAGAAGTGACGGTCGCCATGCAGCTCATCGAACTCGGTGAAGATGTGCTGAATGTAGTCCAGAGTGTACGGACGACGCGGGTGACGCGCCATGCGTGCAATCTGCCAACTGGTCAGGTTGCCGAAAATGCTTTCGGTCAGCGTGTTGCTCTTGTCTTGCAGTCGCGAGATTTCATCGCCGATGTTCAGCGAGTTGTCATTACCCACCAAGCGCAATTCTTCAATCTTGGCTTGCAGGTCAGCGATCGGCTGTTCGAAATCAAGAAAATTCGGGTTCATAGGCATCCGTCTTGGGTCGACGGCCAAGAGGCCGGCCGGTTGATCCGTTAGCGCCTTACCTTACGGGAACAGGCGCATTCAGGTCGAGTTTAAAAATTCTGGGCTGATGCTTTCAGCGATACTGCAGGAAGACGTTCTCACGCCCGAACTGGTCACGCAGAGCTTGAATCAAGCTGTCCGCGGGATCAATTCGCCACGCTTCACCAAACTGCAGCAACGCCTTGGCATCCAGCCCGGTGTAATCCAGGGTAATCGGACAAGCACCGCGGTGGCGTTTGCACAGATCGCCCAGCCAGCGTAGCCGATCGCCTTTGAGCGCTTCGGCACGCACAGTCAGGCGCAAGCTTTCTGCCAGATTGGTGCGCGCATCTTCGATGCTCATCACCCGCTTGGCACGCAAGCGCAAACCACCAGAGAAATCGTCGTTACTGACCTCGCCTTCGACCACCACCATCGCGTCGGTCTGCAGCAAGGCCTGCGCCGAATGGAACGCTTCGGCAAACAGCGAAGCTTCTATTCGTCCAGAGCGGTCGTCAAGGGTGATAAACCCCATCTTGTCGCCCTTCTTGTTCTTCATGACGCGCAACGCAATGATCAGACCCGCGACGGTCTGAGTATCACGCGCAGGCTTGAGATCGATAATTCGTTGCCGTGCGAAGCGACGAATCTCGCCTTCATATTCGTCGATCGGGTGACCGGTCAGGTACAGGCCAAGGGTTTCTTTCTCACCGCGCAAACGGTCTTTGAGGCTACCTTCCTTGGCCTTGCGGTGATTGGCGTACACATCGGTATCTTCTTCGACGAACAATCCGCCAAACAGGTCCGAGTGACCGCTGTCATGACTGCGTGCCGTCTGCTCGGCAGCCTGAATCGCTTCTACCAGCGAAGCCAGCAACACCGCGCGGTTGCGGTCGATGTTGGCTTGGTACGCTTTAGGTTCGGTCTCGAAATAGGGGCCGAGACGATCAAGTGCGCCACTGCGAATCAGACCATCGAGGGTCCGTTTGTTGACTCGCTTGAGGTCGACACGGGCGCAGAAATCGAACAGATCCTTGAACGGTCCGTCTTCGCGGGCTTCGGTTATTGCTTCAACCGGGCCTTCACCCACACCCTTGATCGCGCCAAGGCCATAGATGATCCGGCCGTCTTCGCTCACTGTAAACTTGTATTCGGACGTGTTCACATCCGGCGCATCCAGGCGCAGCTTCATGATTCGCACTTCCTCGATCAAGGTCACGACCTTGTCGGTGTTGTGCATATCCGCCGAAAGCACCGCTGCCATGAACGGCGCCGGGTAATGCGCTTTCAGCCAGGCCGTCTGGTACGACACCAGGCCATAGGCCGCCGAGTGAGATTTGTTGAAGCCGTAACCGGCGAACTTCTCCACCAGGTCGAAAATGTTACCCGCCAGATCCGGGTCGATATTGTTGGTCTTGCAACCCTCAATGAAGCCGCCCCGCTGCTTGGCCATTTCTTCGGGTTTTTTCTTACCCATGGCCCGACGCAGCATGTCCGCACCACCGAGGGTATAACCGGCCATGACCTGGGCAATCTGCATCACCTGTTCCTGGTACAGGATGATGCCGTAGGTTGGCGCCAGAACCGGCTTGAGTCCGTCGTACTGGTAATCGACGTGAGGGTAGGACAACTCCGCACGACCGTGCTTACGGTTGATGAAGTCGTCTACCATGCCCGATTGCAGCGGCCCCGGACGGAACAGGGCCACCAGTGCGATCAAGTCTTCCAGGCAGTCAGGCTTGAGCTTTTTGATCAGCTCCTTCATACCGCGCGACTCAAGCTGGAACACCGCGGTGGTTTCAGCTTTTTGCAGCAACTGATAAGTCGGTGCGTCATCCAGCGGGATGAAGGCGATATCCAGAGGCTCTTCGTTGACCTTGGCACGATCACGGTTAATCGTTTTCAGCGCCCAGTCGATGATGGTCAGGGTCCGCAGACCGAGGAAGTCGAACTTCACCAGCCCCGCAGCCTCGACGTCATCCTTGTCGAACTGGGTCACCAGACCGCTGCCCTCTTCATCGCAATAGATAGCCGAGAAGTCAGTCAGTTTGGTCGGTGCGATAACCACACCACCGGCGTGCTTGCCGACGTTACGCACAATACCTTCAAGCTTGCGCGCCATCTCCCAGATTTCGGCAGCCTCTTCATCGACCTTGAGGAAATCCCGCAGGATTTCCTCTTGTTCGTAGGCTTTCTCAAGGGTCATGCCGACTTCGAACGGGATCATTTTCGACAGGCGATCAGCCAGTCCGTAAGACTTGCCCTGCACCCGCGCCACGTCCCGCACCACCGCCTTGGCGGCCATGGAACCGAAGGTGATGATCTGGCTGACCGCATTCCGGCCGTATTTCTCGGCCACGTAGTCGATCACACGGTCCCGGCCATCCATACAGAAGTCGACGTCGAAGTCGGGCATGGATACCCGCTCCGGGTTCAGGAAGCGTTCGAACAGCAGGTCATATTCGAGAGGATCAAGGTCAGTAATCTTCTGTACATAAGCCACCAGCGACCCGGCACCCGATCCCCGACCGGGGCCTACCGGTACGCCGTTGCTCTTGGCCCACTGGATAAAGTCCATAACGATCAGGAAGTAACCGGGAAAGCCCATCTGGATGATGATATCCAGCTCGAAATTCAACCGGTCAACATACACCTGACGCTTGGCTTCATAGTCCGGCGTCGTCTCTTTAGGCCAAAGTACCGCGAGGCGCTCTTCAAGCCCCTCGAACGAAACCTTACGGAAATACTCGTCGATGGTCATGCCATCAGGAATCGGGTAATCAGGCAGGAAGTGAGTGCCCAGCTTCACATCGATGTTGCAGCGCTTGGCGATTTCCACCGAGTTTTCCAGCGCTTCGGGCAGGTCGCTGAACAGCTCGGCCATTTCCTCGGCGCTTTTCAGGTACTGCTGATCGCTGTAATTGTGCGAGCGACGCGGGTCATCCAGCGCACGCCCTTCACCGATGCAGACACGGGTTTCGTGTGCTTCGAAATCTTCCTGCTTGATGAATCGCACATCGTTGGTTGCCACCAGCGGCGCACCATGGCGCTCGGCCAGGGCTACTGCGGCGTGCAGATGTTCTTCGTCATTGGGGCGGTTGGTGCGCTGCACTTCGACATAGAAACGATCAGGAAACACCGCCATCCATTCGCGCAACAGCTGGTCGGCATCGGCAGGGTTATTACCCAGCAACGCCATGCCGATCTCACCTTCTTTCGCCGCTGACAGCGCGATCAGGCCTTCGTTGGCTTCAGCCACCCACTCGCGCTCAATGATGATCTGGCCGTTGCGTTGACCATCAATGAAGCCACGGGAAATCAGTTCGGTAAGGTTTCGGTAGCCCTTGGCATTCATGACCAGCAGGCTGATGCGGCTCAACGCTGCATCTTCGTCCTTGTTCGACAGCCACAGGTCTGCGCCACAGATAGGCTTGATCCCCGCGCCCATTGCCGCCTTGTAGAACTTGACCAGCGAGCACAGGTTGTTCTGATCTGTCACCGCCACAGCGGGCATATTCATGGCCGCAAGGGTTTTGACCAGCGGCTTGACCCGTACCAGGCCATCGACCAGCGAATATTCGGTGTGCAGGCGTAGATGAACGAAAGAAGCCGGCATGGAGATCCTATAGCGCTAGAACAAAAACGAAGGCCCGGATTGTACCGGGCCTTTGGTAAAACATCAGCCCACTGTCAGCTCAATGGGAAAATCGACGTCGAAGACATTGTCGACTGGATCATTGCATCCCGCGCTGCATAGGCAGCACGCACCGGTCCGAATGAGCGCCTGTGAATCGGCGTTGGCCCGAGACGCGCAAGGGCTTCGAGATGCACCGGTGTCGGGTAGCCCTTGTGTCCACCGATCCCGTAACCGGGATATTTGAGTTCCATGGCGGCCATCTCACGGTCACGGCTGACCTTGGCCAGAATGGAAGCAGCAGCAATCGCCGGAACCTTGGAGTCGCCCTGAACCACCGGCGCACTGGGGACCGACAACTGCGGGCAACGATTGCCGTCGATCAAGGCCAGTTTCGGCGTGACCATCAGGCCTTCCACAGCACGCTTCATGGCCAGCATGGTGGCGTGCAGGATGTTCAGCTCATCAATCTCTTCGACTTCTGCCCGGGCAATGTGCCAGGACAGTGCTTTCTCGCAGATTTCCTCGAACAGCAGCTCGCGCTTTGCCTCTGTCAGCTTCTTCGAGTCATTGAGCCCCAGAATCGGACGACGAGGATCGAGAATGACCGCGGCGGTCACCACAGCACCACAAAGGGGACCACGGCCCACTTCATCAACGCCAGCAACCAGTTCTTCTACGAGATTGAAATCCAGACCCATTTGCATTGAACGCGAACTCACAGTGAAGGCGAATGACCAATCAGGTTCAACACCGCTTCAGCGGCCTGATTGGATGCATCGCGACGCAAGGTCCGGTGTATTTCGTCAAAACCTTCAGTCTGCACCAGGCCGTCATCCAGAAGCGGCAGCAATTGCTGCACCAATGCATCAGCAGTGGCGTCATCCTGCAACAGCTCCGGCACCAACAGGCGCTGAGCCAAAAGATTGGGCAGCGAGACGTACGGGCTTTTCACCAGACGCTTGAGTATCCAAAAAGTAAGCGGTGCCATGCGATAGGCAACCACCATGGGGCGCTTGTACAGCAGTGCTTCAAGCGTCGCCGTGCCCGATGCAATCAACACCGCATCGCAGGCGGCCAGCGCTACATGAGAGCGGCCATCGAGCAACAATACCGGCAAATCCCGCCCCTGCAACAATTGCTCGATCTGCACACGACGCTGGGGGCTGGCACACGGCAAGACAAATCTGACCTCGGGGCACACAGCCCGCAGACGCTCGGCGGCCTCGAAGAACAAGCTGCCCAGACGCCCGACTTCACCACCACGACTCCCCGGCATCAGCGCAACAACCGGACCATCACCGAGGCCTAGTTCGGCACGAGCAGCAGCACGATCGGCATGCAGCGGGATGGTATCGGCCAGCGGATGCCCGACAAACTTGACCGGCACGCCTTTCTCTTCATAGAAGCGAGCCTCGAAGGGCAGCAACGTCAGCATCAGATCGCAGCCTTCACGAATCTTGAGAACGCGCTTCTGCCGCCACGCCCACACCGATGGGCTCACGTAATGAACCGTTTTGATGCCGGCACGACGCAGTTGAAGCTCGATATTGAGGGTGAAATCCGGCGCATCGATGCCGATAAAAACGTCTGGCTTTTGATCAATCAGAGTCTGGATCAGCGCTTTGCGTTTGGCCAACAACTCACGCAAACGACCCAACACCTCAACCAGCCCCATGACCGAAAGGCGTTCCATCGGGAAATAGGAGACCATACCTTCGGCCTCCATCAGCGGGCCGCCGACGCCGATGAACTCAACCTGAGGGTGACGCACCTTGATGGCACGCATGAGACCGGATCCGAGAATATCCCCGGACGCCTCGCCAGCGACTAACGCGACACGCAATACGCTGGACATGATTAGCGGGTGATGCCGCGGGTCGAGGTCTGGATGGACTCAAGAAACACAGCCACCTCAGGGAACTGGGCAGCAGGCTCAGCCAGCTCGGCGATGGCCTGATCAACTGTCAGCCCTTGGCGATAAACCACTTTGTAGGCACGGCGCAAGGCGTGAATGGCTTCTTCAGTGAAGCCGCGACGACGCATGCCCTCGAAGTTCATGCTCCGGGCCTCGGCAGGGTTGCCGAACACGGTTACAAACGCAGGAACGTCCTTGCCAATGGCGGTACCCATGCCGGAAAAGCTATGGGCGCCAATGTGGCAGTACTGATGGACAAGCGTGAAACCGGACAGGATCGCCCAGTCTGCCACGTGCACATGACCCGCCAACGCAGTGTTGTTGACCAGAATGCAGTTATTGCCGATGACACTGTCGTGGCCGATGTGTGCATAGGCCATGATCAGGTTATGGTCGCCAATCGTGGTTTCGGCACGGTCCTGAATGGTGCCGCGATGAATCGTCACGCCTTCGCGAATCACATTGTGATCGCCAATGACCAGACGCGTCTCCTCACCTTTGTACTTGAGATCGGGCGTGTCCTCGCCTACCGATGAAAACTGGTAAATGCGATTGTGCTTACCGATCCGGGTCGGGCCACGCAGAATCACGTGAGGCCCAACCACTGTACCCTCGCCAATTTCCACACCAGCTCCGATGATCGACCAAGGGCCGACCTCCACATTGTCAGCCAGGATGGCTGTCGGATCGATGATTGCGCGAGGGTCAATTAAACTCATAGTTTACGTTCCGCACAGATGATTTCTGCGGAGCAAACCGGCTTGCCGTCAACGGAAGCGCTGCACTCGAACTTCCAGATCTGACGCTTGCAGCTGAGGAACTTCGCTTCAAGAATCAACTGGTCGCCCGGCAGCACTGGCTGACGGAAACGCAGTTTGTCCGAGCCCACGAAATAATACAGCGTACCGTCGGCAGGCTTGGCACCCAGCATTTTGAAACCAAGGATACCGGCAGCCTGAGCCATCGCTTCAATGATCAACACGCCCGGCATGATTGGATGCGCCGGAAAGTGGCCGTTGAAGAACGGCTCATTGATGCTGACGTTTTTATAGGCGCGAATACTTTTGCTCTCGACATCGAGCTCTACTACACGGTCTACCAGCAGGAACGGGTAGCGGTGCGGCAGGTATTCACGAATTTCGTTGATGTCCATCATTTCGAGGGGAAGCCTGTAGTCAAGATTGGGAGTGCGCGGCAATTGCGCTGCACTCCTCTGCAAATCAAGGAAGCAATTTATCGGCAGTGCACGCTTGATATGAAAAAAGTATCAGCCATCTGATGAAGCATTAACGCCTGAGGTCACTCCCTCAACAATCTTTTCCAGCTTTTGCAGTCGACGTGCCATGTCGTCGAGCTTGCGAATACGTGCAGCGCTTTTGCGCCATTCGCCCGCAGGCTGCATTGCCGTACCAGACGAGTAAGAACCCGGCTCGGTAATGGAGTGGGTCACCATCGTCATGCCGGTAATGAAGACACCGTCACAAATGTCGATATGGCCTACCAGCCCGACACCACCGGCCAGCATGCAGTGCTTGCCGATTCTGGTACTGCCGGAGATACCCACACAAGCCGCCATGGCAGTGTGATCACCGATCTGCACGTTGTGAGCGATCTGAATCTGGTTATCCAGCTTCACACCGTTACCAATGCGGGTATCGGCCAACGCGCCACGATCAATGGCGGTATTCACGCCAATTTCCACATCGTCACCGATCAGTACGCCACCAATCTGGGCGATCTTCTGCCAGATACCCTTCTCGTTGGCGAAACCGAAGCCCTCGCCCCCCAGAACGGCACCTGACTGAATGACCACACGCTTACCGATGCGTACATCGTGATAGAGCGTCACCCGCGGAGCGAGCCAGCCGCCTTCACCGATTTCGCAACGGGCACCAATGAAACAGTGCGCCCCAACAGTAACGCCTGCTGCAATACACGCCCCACTCTCAATCACAGCAAACGCGCCGATGCTCGCAGCAGGATCAATCTGCGCATCATCAGCGATGACTGCCGTCGGATGAACTCCGGCAGCGGCCTTTGGCTTAGGATCGAACAGATGGGAAATACGCGCGTAGGCCAGATAGGGATCCGGTACCAGCAACGCATCGCCAGCATACGAATCAGCATCTGCAGGCTTCAATAGCAACGCAGAGGCTTGAGTATCAACGAGGAATTTACGGTATTGCGGATTTGCCAGGAAGCTGACCTGACCTGGACCGGCCTCTTGCAAAGTGGCCAGCCCGGTAATTTCTTTATCCGCGGAGCCACGTAGCGTGGCCCCGAGGAACTCGGCCAATTGACCGAGCTTGATAGTAGCGGTCATAGGTTACTTCAGCTGGTTCATGCGCTCGATGACCTGGCGAGTAACGTCGTACTGTGGCTTGACGTCAATCACTGCACCGCGCTCGAAGACCAGGTCAAAAGCACCTTTCTTGATCACTTCTTCAACTGCCTGATCCAGCTTAGGCTTGAGTTGCTTGAGCATTTCGCGGTCGGCAACGGCTTTGGCTTCGTTCAGTTCCTTGGACTGGAACTGGAAGTCACGGGCTTTTTGCTTGAATTCAAGCTCAAGACGCTCGCGCTCAGGCTGGGCCATTTTGTCGCCACCGCTCACCAGACGATCCTGAATGCCTTTGGCGCTGCTTTCCAGGGTTTTCAGTTTGGTCAGTTGCGGACCGAACTTCTTCTCTGCATCAACGGCATATTTCTTGGCCGCATCAGATTCCAGCAACGCCATCTGGTAGTTCAGAACGGCAATTTTCATGTCGGCAAAAGCCGGACCTGCTGCCAAAACGGTTGCCAGCAGTACCAATTGAGTCAACTTACGCACGGTGTACTCCTACAGAATTCGCTGTCGTTATCTAAAGTCAGACGCTTAGAAAGTCTGACCAAGGGAAAATTGGAAAACCTGGGTTTCAGTATCGTCATCCGGTTTCTTGATCGGCATCGCCAAGGCGAAGCTGAGAGGACCGAGGGCGGTAACCCATGTCACACCTACACCAACGGAACTGGCCATGCCGGACAGATCAATGTCGTTACATTCAACCTTCTTGCCATTGCGCGTCCGGGTGTCGTCGCAGTTGGTGTCGAATACGTTACCGACGTCCCAGAACAGCGAAGTGCGCAGGGAGCGTTGGTCTTTGATGAAGGGCAGAGGGAACATAACCTCTACACCACCTTGAACAAGAACGTTGCCGCCGAATGGGAGCGGGTCCTGATCCGGGTCAGGCCTAGTGCCGTTTTTGCCGGTACTTGGAGTACTGCGCGGGCCAAGCGTACTGTCTTTGAAGCCACGAACCGAGTTGAAGCCACCGGCATAGTAGTTTTCATAGAACGGCAGACCCGAGGTCGAACCATAGCCATCGCCGTAACCCAACTCGGTGTGCAGACGCAGGGTGTAGTTATCGGTAATCGGGTGGAAGTATTGGGCGCGGTAGTCGAGTTTGTAGAACGACAGGTCGCTGCCCGGCAAGGTAGTTTCAAATGTCAGGCTTTGTGAGTGACCACGAGTCGCCAGCACACCTTTGTTCAAGGTCGACTCGGACCAGCCGACCGAGCCCTTGAAGTTCAGGTACTTGTCGCCTTCCTGGTTCACGAAGTCAAAGATTTCGTCAACGGTATAGGTACCGGTCTTGATTTCGTCCTGCTGTACGGTCAGGCCGTAAGTCAGACGCGAAGTCTCGTTGATCGGGTAACCCATGCTGATGCCAGCACCCAGGCTGTCTACCGCATAGCTCGCAACGTCGACGTCAAGGTCGTCGTAGTCGGTGGTGCGGTAGAACGCGTTGTAACCCAGGCTCACACCATCAGCAGTCCAATACGGATCGACATAGCTGAAGTTGTAACGGCTCTGGTATTCGCTGCGAGTCAAGCCGATGCTGACCTTGTTACCGGTACCGAGGAAGTTGTTCTGGCTGATCGAACCACCGAGGATCAGGCCAGCGCTTTGAGCGAAACCGACACTGGCGGTGATCGAGCCGGAGGCCTGCTCTTCCACGGCATAGTTAACGTCAACCTGATCGTCGGTACCCGGAACAGCCGGGGTTTCGACGTTCACTTCTTTAAAGAAGCCCAGACGATCCAGACGAGTCTTGGACTGGTCGATCAGGTAGGTCGAAGCCCAGCCACCTTCCATCTGACGCATTTCACGGCGCAGCACTTCGTCAGCAGACTTGGTGTTACCACGGAAGTTGATGCGGTTTACGTAAGCACGCTTGCCTGGATCAACCACGAAGGTGATGTCGACGGTGTGATCTTCGTCGTTAGGTGTCGGCACGCCGTTGACGTTGGCGAAGGTATAGCCTTCGTTACCCAGACGACGGGTGATCAGTTCGGACGTCGTGGTCATGACCTTGCGCGAGAACACCTGGCCTGGTTTGACCAACAGCAGGGATTTGACCTGATCTTCCGGAACCTTGAGGTCACCGCTCAGCTTGACCGACTTGACGCTGTACTTCTGGCCTTCGTTGACGTTGACCGTGATGTAGACGTTTTTCTTGTCAGGCGTGATCGAGACCTGAGTCGAGGCGATATCCATGTTGATATAGCCGCGATCGAGATAGTAGGAACGCAGACGTTCGAGGTCGCCGGAAAGTTTTTCCCGGGCATACTTGTCGTCGTTCTTGAAGAAAGAAAGCCAGTTGGTGGTCTTGAGCTCGAACAGGTCGATCAGGTCTTCATCAGGGAAGACGCTGTTACCCACCACGTTGATGTGCTGGATAGACGCTACGGTGCCTTCATTGATGTTGATCTTCAGGCCAACCCGGTTGCGTGGCTGAGCAACGACTTCAGTTGCGACTTCAGCCGAATAGCGGCCTTGAGCAACATACTGGCGCTGCAGTTCGTTACGCACACCTTCAAGAGTTGCCCGCTGGAAGATTTCGCCTTCAGCCAGACCCGACTGTTTCAGACCCTTCATCAGGTCTTCAGTGGAGATGGCTTTGTTGCCTTCGATTTCAATACTCGCGACAGATGGACGCTCGACGACGGTGATGACCAGCACGTTGCCGTCACGACCCAACTGGATATCCTGGAAGAATCCGGTTTTGAACAGTGCGCGAGTGGCATCCACCAGACGACCATCATCCGCTTGCTCGCCAACGTTCAGCGGCAACGCACCAAATACACTGCCCGCGGATACCCGCTGCAGGCCATTGACACGGATATCGGAGATAGTGAAGGACTCGGCGTGAACTTCGGCAATCATCAGTACGGCAAGAACCGCAGTTAGCAGCAGACGTTTCATGAAGTCCTTTCTTATTCCAACTGGCAATAAACAAACTGCCGCAAAATGCGGCAGATTCGCAACTCAGCAAAGCTAAGCTTTACAGTCGACCCAGATCGTTGACCAGTGCGAGCAACATAACGCCCACCACCAGACTGATACCAATCTGAATCCCCCAACCTTGAACCCTTTCTGAAAGGGGGCGACCACGTGCCCACTCAATCAGATAGAACAACAGATGCCCCCCGTCCAGCACTGGAATAGGCAGTAAATTCAGGACTCCCAGGCTTATGCTCAGATAAGCGAGGAAATTCAGGAAATCACCTATGCCCGACTGGGCCGAAGCGCCCGCCACTTTAGCAATGGTTATCGGTCCACTCAAGTTTTTTACCGAGAGCTCGCCGAACAACATTTTCCTGAGTGAGTCGAGGGTCAGTACGCTCATGGTCCACGTACGGCTGGCGCCCTCGGCCACAGCGGCCAACGGACCATAACTGACTTCGCGCAGCATCTCCGGTGGCCAATCGATACCTTTGACGCCAGCCCCCAGATAACCGCTCGCAGCCTTGCCCTCACCACGCGCTGCGAGTGTCAGCGGCACATCAAGTTGCGCGCCGTCACGCTCCACACGCAGGGAAATTTTCGCGTCAGGGCGCTCACGCACCCAATCAACCACTTGCTGCCACTCTTCTACGGGCCGACCATCCAGAGCAACCAGCTTGTCGCCGGTTTTCAGCCCTGCAGCCTGAGCAGGACCTTTCGGGTCCAGCTCGGCCAGCACCGGCGGCAATGCCGGACGCCATGGACGAATACCCAGCGACTTGATCGGGTCCGGCTCTTCAGCCCCTTTCAGCCAGTTATCCAGCGCCAGGCTGTGAGCGGTATCGACCGTCGCGTCTGGCTCGCGCACCCTGAGCGCGACCGTACCGCTTTCACCCAGCCGGCGCACCAGTTGCAGATTCACAGCTGACCAGCCTGCAGTTGCTTCGCCATCCACAGAAACAATTTCCTGACCGGAACTCAGCCCTGCCTGTTGCGCAATACTGCCAGCCTCGACTGCACCGATTACCGGGCGTACCTGCTGGGTGCCCAGCATGGCCAGAATCCAGAAAAAGAAAATTGCCAGCAGAAAGTTCGCAATCGGGCCCGCACTGACAATGGCGATGCGCTGATAAACCGACTTGCGATTGAACGACTGATCAGCCAGCTCGGGAGGAACGTCACCTTCACGCTCATCGAGCATTTTTACGTAGCCACCCAAAGGGATGGCTGCGATTACGAATTCGGTGCCCTGCCGATCATGCCAACGAACCAGTGGAGTGCCGAAGCCGACCGAAAAGCGTAAAACCTTGACGCCACAACGCCGTGCGACCCAAAAGTGGCCGTATTCGTGAAAGGTAACCAGCACACCTAGCGCAACCAGGGTGCCGACAATCATATAGAGCGCGCTCATCAACTTTCTCCGGGTACCGGCTGGGTCAAACCTCGAGCCAATACCGTCTAGCGTCTGCGATTAACGCCCGTTGCGGCTGAGCCATTGCTCGGCCAGAACGCGCGCTTTTGAATCCGCGCTGAATACAGCTTCCAGATCAGGAAGCGGCACAACGGGTTCAAGATTCAAAACATCGTCGATCATACCCGCGATTTCCGGATAACGGATGCGCCGATCGAGAAATGCAGCTACAGCAACTTCGTTCACGGCATTCAGCGTGGCCGGGGCGCTGTTGCCAGCCTCGGCAGCTTGCCGCGCCAGACGCAGGCACGGGAAGCGCTGTTCGTCAGGTGCCTGGAAGTCCAGACGCGCGATACTGAACAGATCCAGAGGTGCAACACCTGAATCGATGCGCTGCGGCCAGGCCAGTGCATGGGCAATGGGCGTGCGCATGTCCGGATTGCCTAGCTGAGCAAGCACTGATCCGTCCACATAGTCGACCATCGAATGAATGACGCTCTGGGGATGAATCACTACCTCAATTTGATCCGGCCGAGCATCAAATAACCAGCAAGCCTCGATAAGCTCAAGCCCCTTGTTGATCATGCTGGCCGAGTCCACCGAAATCTTGCGCCCCATCGACCAGTTGGGATGAGCGCAAGCCTGCTCAGGGGACACGTCATTCAATTCGCTCAATGGCGTTTCGCGAAACGGACCACCCGACGCAGTCAGCAAAATGCGCCGCACACCCACCGGCTCCAGCCCGCGCGCATAATCAAGCGGCAGACACTGAAAAATCGCGTTGTGCTCGCTATCAATAGGCAGCAGAACCGAACCACTTTGACGAACCGCCTGCATGAACAGGGCGCCAGACATGACCAGCGCTTCCTTGTTCGCCAGCAATATCTTCTTGCCTGCCTCGACAGCCGCCAATGTAGGCCGCAGACCGGCAGCCCCGACAATCGCGGCCAGCACGGTGTCGACCTGCTGATGAGCGGCGACTTCGCACAGACCACCCTCCCCCACCAGTACACGAGTATCAAGACCTGCTGCGGCCAGATCGTCCTGCAATTTGCGCGCAGACTCCTGTGTCGGCAGCACAGCAAAGCGTGGTGTGTGCTTGATGCACAGGGCCAGCAACTCGCTCTGCCGGGTAAAGCCCGTCAGCGCAAATACCTGATAGAGATCAGGATGACGAGCTATGACGTCCAGCGTACTCAGACCGACCGAGCCTGTAGCGCCTAAAACGGTAACCTGTTGAGGACGACTCACAGCACGCCCCAATCAGCAGCCCACAGCAGCACGGCAAAAACAGGGATGGCAGCTGTCAGACTGTCGATACGATCAAGCACTCCGCCATGGCCCGGCAACAGATTGCTGCTGTCCTTGATACCGGACTGGCGCTTGAACATGCTTTCGGTCAAATCGCCCACCACCGAAATGAACACAACGATCGCCGCACCCAGCAAGCCGAAAACGAACTGCGATCCGGTCCAGCCGCGAACGACACCGACAACGACCGTGATCAGCAGACAGGTGAGCAAACCACCGTACACACCCTCCCAGCTCTTGCCCGGACTGACTTTCGGCGCCAGCTTGCGCTTGCCAAAAGCCTTGCCAGAGAAGTAGGCACCAATATCCGCCCCCCAAACCAGCACCATGACCGACAGAATCAACCAGTTACCCAGCGGCCATTGCTTGATCAGCACCAGCCCCTGCCATGCAGGCAGCAGGATCACCAGACCGATAGCCAGTTTGCAGATCGCACTGGACCAGTGCCGACTGGATTCCGGGTATGTCAGTACCAGCCAGGTTGCCAGCGCCCACCATATAACCGCTGCTATCAGAATCCAGGGAGCAAGCCCTGGCATCAGATAGAGAAGAAACGATAGCGCCGCCACAGCAGCGGCATAAGCGATGCGCGCCGACTGAGCCGGAAAACCGGCGAGACGCGCCCATTCCCAGGCACCGAGGGTTACCACCACGCCAATGAACAGGGCGAAGCTGGCCCCGGAAAGCAGGAAAAATCCGCAAAGCGCAATCGGCAGCAGAATGAGTGCAGTGATAATCCGTTGTTTCAGCATTAAACCCGGGCTCCAGCTTCGATCTGCTCACTCGTTTTACCGAAGCGACGCTGACGCGAAGCGAAATCGGCCAGCGCAGCGCGCATGGCATCGTGTTTGAAGTCCGGCCAGAATAGGTCGGAGAAGTACAGCTCGGCATACGCCAGCTGCCAAAGCAGGAAGTTACTGATGCGATGCTCGCCACCCGTACGAATGCACAAATCAGGCAACGGCAAATCACCGGTCGCCAGACAGGTTTGCAGCAATTCAGGCGTAATGTCGTCCGGACGCAAATGCCCGGCCTGCACTTCGCGCGCAAGTCGCTGTGCAGCCTGGGCGATGTCCCACTGACCACCATAGTTGGCGGCAATCTGCAGGACAAATCGATCGTTTCCAGCGGTACGACTTTCAGCTTCTCGCATAGCCGCCTGAAGCTCGGGGTGAAAACGGGATCGGTCGCCAATAATGCGCAGGCTGATCTGGTTCTCATTCAGGCGCTTGGTTTCACGGCGCAAGGCCGTGAAAAAAAGCTCCATCAATGCCCCGACTTCTTCGGCTGGCCGCTGCCAGTTTTCACTGGAAAACGCAAAAAGCGTGAGCACCTCGACTTTGGCCTCAGCACACACTTCAATGACCGCGCGAACCGCATCCACACCCGCTTTGTGCCCGGCAACACCGGGCAACAGGCGCTTCTTCGCCCAGCGATTATTACCATCCATGATGATCGCGACATGACGCGGCACCGATGACGGCGCGGTCGATTTTGTCTTTTCCATGAAAGCGCCCCGAACCTTATACGGCCATCAGGTCTGCTTCTTTTGCCTTGGTGGCCGAGTCGATGTCTGCCTCTGCCTTGTCGGTCAGTTTCTGGATATCTGCAGCAGCACGACGTTCTTCGTCTTCGCTGATTTCCTTGTCCTTGACCAGCTTCTTCAAATCCCCCAGTGCATCACGGCGAATATTACGCACCGCGACACGAGCATCTTCAGCAGCGCTGCGAGCCTGCTTGGTGAAGCCCTTGCGGGTCTCTTCGGTCAACGCTGGCATGGAGATCAGCAGCAACTCACCAAGGTTGGTTGGATTAAGGTTCAATCCAGCGCTCTGGATCGCCTTGTCGACAGCCGCCAGCATGTTGCGCTCGAAGGCAACGACCTGCAGGGTGCGGGAATCTTTGACAGTGACGTTGGCAACGCCACTCAGCGGGGTGTCTGCGCCGTAGTAAGGCACCATCACACTGCCCAGAATGCTTGGGTGAGCCTTACCGGTACGAATCTGGCCAAATGCATGGCTCAAGGATTCAAGGGATTTCTGCATGCGCTCTTGAGCGTCTTTTTTGATTTCGTTGATCATTGTGCGCCTTCCTCGATCAGGGTTCCTTCAGCGCCGCCATGTACGATGTTCAGCAGGGCGCCGGGCTTGTTCATATTAAAAACACGGAGTGGCATCTTGTGATCGCGGCACAGGCAGATTGCCGTCAGATCCATTACGCCCAGCTTGCGATCCAGGACTTCATCGTAAGTCAGATGATCGAACTTCTCTGCATGCGGGTCTTTGAATGGGTCTGCGGTGTACACACCATCCACCTTGGTTGCCTTGAGGACAACATCAGCGTCGATTTCGATTGCCCGCAAGCAAGCAGCCGAATCGGTGGTGAAGAACGGATTGCCAGTACCTGCCGCGAAAATCACAACTTCTTTTGAGTTCAGGTGACGCATGGCTTTGCGACGATCGTAATGATCGGTCACACCCACCATCGAGATGGCAGACATCACGATGGCAGAAATGTTGGCGCGCTCCAGTGCATCACGCATTGCCAGGGCATTCATCACAGTGGCCAGCATGCCCATGTGATCGCCAGTAACCCGGTCCATGCCAGCAGCACTCAGCGCGGCACCACGGAACAGGTTACCACCACCAATAACCAGTCCGACCTGGACGCCTATGCCGACCAGTTGGCCGACTTCAAGCGCCATGCGATCCAGTACTTTTGGATCGATTCCGAACTCTTCGGAGCCCATCAGGGCCTCGCCGCTAAGCTTGAGTAGAATGCGTTTATAGCGAGCCTGATAACCACTGCCCTGCTGAGCCATTGCGAATCTCTCCTGCGGCGTTTTCTGAAAAAAATCTGTGCGGGCACTTTAAGCCTGCGCTAACTCTAGCTTGACGCTGCGAGAGCGTCAGAAGAATGCAGCCTTGTAAGCCACTTCTCCAAGGAAAACAAACACCTTTTCCTTTTTGACAAAGAGGCTGCGCGCGTAAGCGGGCAGCCTCTTGGATACGACAGTCGGTGAACCGTCTTACTTCTTGCTTGCAGCTACTTGCGCAGCGACTTCTTCAGCGAAGTTGTCGACTGGCTTATCGATGCCTTCGCCCACTTTGAAGTAAGTGAAGGAAACGATTTCAGCACCGGCTTTCTTGGCCAGCTCGCCAACCTTGACTTCCGGGTTCTTGACGAAAGCCTGCTCAACAAGGCTGGCTTCAGCCAGGAACTTGGTGATACGACCAGCAACCATTTTCTCAACGATTTCGGCTGGCTTGCCTTTGATCTTGTCTTCGTTCAGTTGCAGGAAGACGCCCTTCTCGCGCTCGATCGCTTCGGCAGAAACTTCCGAAGGCAGCAGGAACTCAGGGTTGCTTGCAGCAACGTGCATAGCGATGTCTTTGGCCAGCTCAGCGTCGCCGCCTTTCAGGACAACGACTACACCAATCTTGTTGCCGTGCAGGTAAGCGTTGACCACGTCACCTTCGATGCTCGCCAGACGACGGATGTTCACGTTCTCGCCAACTTTGGCAACCAGAGCAGTACGCTCGACTTCCTGAGCTTCGATCAGCGGAGCTGCGTCGGTCAGTTTGTCTGCGAATGCTTTTTCCAGGCTGCTGGTGACGAAGTTCTTGAAATCGTCTTGCAGGGCCAGGAAGTCAGTCTGGGAGTTGACTTCGATGATGGTAGCGCGCTTGCCATCTTCGGCAACCTTAACGGCGATAGCACCTTCAGCAGCAACGTTGCCTGCCTTCTTGGCAGCCTTGATTGCGCCCGAAGCACGCATGTCATCAATGGCTTTTTCGATGTCGCCGCCAGCCTTGGTCAAGGCCTTTTTGCAATCCATCATGCCTTCGCCGGTACGCTCGCGCAGTTCTTTAACCAACGCTGCAGTAATCTCTGCCATTTCAAAATCCTCTTGGATAGGTCTTTAACCATTCCACCCGCCTGAACGGGCGTTCAAATTCTTGAAAACTCATGGTGACATGCCGTTCATGACAAGAACGTCATGACAACGCCAACACATGGTTCTCGAGGTGGCAAAAAGGGGGCCAAGCCCCCTTTTTGCGTACTGAGTCAACGCTAGGCGTTGGTTACTCAGCCTTCAACTGCAGCGGCTGGAGCTTCTTCGACGAAAACGTCGGTGCCGCCAGCAACGTTGTTACGACCGCGGATTACAGCGTCAGCCATCGAACCCATGTACAACTGGATAGCGCGGATTGCGTCATCGTTGCCTGGGATGATGTAGTCAACGCCTTCCGGGCTGCTGTTGGTATCGACTACGCCGATAACCGGGATGCCCAGCTTGTTGGCTTCGGTGATCGCGATGCGCTCGTGATCAACGTCGATAACGAACAGTGCGTCTGGCAGACCGCCCATGTCCTTGATACCACCCAGGCTACGATCCAGCTTTTCCAGATCGCGAGTACGCATCAGCGCCTCTTTCTTGGTCAGCTTGGCGAAAGTACCGTCTTCAGCCTGAACTTCAAGATCACGCAGACGCTTGATGGACTGACGGATGGTTTTGAAGTTGGTCAGCATGCCGCCCAACCAGCGGTGATCGACGTACGGCGAACCGCAACGTGCTGCTTCTTCAGCAACGATCTTGCCAGCGGAACGCTTGGTGCCGACGAACAGAATCTTGTTTTTGCCCGAAGCCAGCTTCTCAACGAAAGACAGCGCTTCGTTGAACATTGGCAGGGTTTTTTCAAGGTTGATAATGTGAATCTTGTTACGCGCGCCGAAAATGTATTTACCCATTTTCGGGTTCCAGTAACGGGTCTGGTGGCCGAAGTGCACACCGGCCTTCAGCATATCGCGCATGTTGACTTGGGACATGATAGTTCCTTGATAAGTCGGGTTAGGCCTCCACGTATCCCAATGACCAACCAGCGGCTTCGAGCCGAAGGCACCCAGGTCATCGTGTCGACACGTGTGTGGGTTAGTGCTTGCGGGGCTTACCCCGGAAAGCGGCGCATTTTATACCATAGAAGTCCGGATAACGGAAACCCAATTACGTGCAGGTTGCACGATGCTTTTATTGCCTTCTCGGAGGCAGCGGTAATAGGGAGGTGATTTTTGTGTGTATATCCGTTTCCGCGTTAACGACTTCTATTGGTTGCGCTTTTACAGCGCCTCACTTTTGATAGAGCGCAAAAGTAAGCAAAACGCTCTTGCCCCACCACTTGGTGCCC
>NZ_JACONW010000260.1 GCF_014357575.1 Pseudomonas folii
AGGTCCTATGCTTGCCGCGACAGCGCTGTGTAAGGGGCACGGGGCGATCTTCTACAAAAAATGCATTTCACTTAAAAGATTACATTCTGTTCGATAGAAGACAGTGCACATGGACTAGCTTAGCCCTTCGAAGGCAAAAAAAGCCCCGCCGTTTGAAGGGCAGGGCTGTTTTATTGCATCAGCTCAGACGGAAGATCAGAGCGTCTCGGCCCACAGATCGTATTCATCTGCGTCTGTAACGCGGCACATCACTTTGTCGCCTGGCTTGAGGGTGCTGTTGTCATCCAGAGCGATGAACACGTTACCGTCGATTTCCGGCGCGTCGAAGAAGCAGCGGCCTACGGCGCCTTGTTCGTCGACTTCGTCAATCAGCACTTCGATTTCACGACCAATCTTCATCTGCAGGCGGGCGGCGCTAATGGCCTGCTGGTGAGCCATGAAGCGGTCCCAACGATCCTGTTTGACGTCGTCCGGCACAATGGCCGCGTCCAGCAGATTGGCAGGTGCACCCTCGACCGGCGAGTACTGGAAGCAACCAACGCGGTCGAGCTGCGCTTCGGTCAGCCAGTCCAGCAGGTACTGGAAGTCTTCCACGGTTTCGCCCGGGAAGCCGACGATAAAGGTCGAACGGATAATCAGGTCCGGGCACTGTTCGCGCCAGTTCTTGATGCGGGCCAGGGTCTTGTCTTCGAAAGCCGGGCGCTTCATCAGCTTGAGGACTTTCGGGCTGGCGTGCTGGAAGGGGATATCCAGATACGGCAGGATTTTCCCGGCTGCCATCAGTGGAATCAGCTCGTCAACGTGCGGATACGGATAAACGTAGTGCAGACGGACCCAGACGCCCATGGTGCTGAGGGCCTGGCACAGCTCGGTCATGCGTGTCTTGACCGGAGCGCCATTCCAGAAACCGGTGCGGTACTTGATGTCGACGCCGTAGGCGCTGGTGTCCTGAGAGATCACCAACAGTTCCTTCACGCCGGATTTCACCAGGCGCTGGGCTTCGTCAAGTACATCGCCTACCGGGCGGCTGACCAGTTTGCCACGCATCGACGGGATGATGCAGAAGCTGCAGCTATGGTTGCAGCCTTCGGAAATTTTCAGGTACGCGTAATGGCGCGGCGTCAGCTTGACGCCTTGTGGCGGTACCAGGTCGATCAACGGATTGTGATCGAGCTTTGGTGGCGCCGCATCGTGCACGGCGTTGACCACTTGCTCATATTGCTGCGGGCCGGTAACGGACAGCACGCTTGGGTGCACGTCACGGATCACGCTTTCATCAACGCCCATGCAGCCGGTGACGATGACCTTGCCGTTCTCCTTGATGGCGTCGCCGATGACCTCAAGCGATTCGGCCTTGGCAGCGTCGATGAAGCCGCAAGTGTTGACCACCACCACGTCGGCGTCCTGATACGTCGGTACGACTTCGTAGCCTTCCATGCGCAGTTGGGTGAGGATGCGCTCGGAGTCAACCAAAGCTTTTGGGCAACCCAGACTTACAAACCCGACCTTGGGGGCGGATGGCGTGGTGACGGTGGACATTGACTAACCTCGGCGGAGATGTGGGCTTCGGCATTTAGCCGAGGCAACAGCTGGGCGCTGGTATCCCGGACAGGATTCGTGCGCCTCTGATCAAAAAGTGCGCAATTCTAGCGATCAGCCCGGCGATTGACCAGTGTTATGCAGAGAATTACGACGAGTGCTGCGCTATGCTTCGCGTCGTTACGAAATATGTCTGGTTTTTGCGTAGCCACCAGCACGCAATCTGTACGGGTGAGTCTGAACACCGTCGTGTGTTTCTGCAGTTCAAACCCAGGTTTCAGGAGTGGTAAATGAGTCAATCAAGCAGTCAGGCTGGGACCGGGCATCCAGTGTCAAAACCTTTCGCGCTGTTGATCGCCGCGGTGGGTGTGGTTTATGGCGACATCGGCACCAGCCCGCTGTACACCTTGAAAGAGGTGTTTCAGGGCGGTTATGGCGTAGAAGTCACCCATGACGCAGTGCTCGGTATCCTGTCGCTGATCTTCTGGTCGTTGATCTGGGTCGTTTCGTTCAAATACATGGCGTTCATCCTGCGTGCTGATAACCAGGGCGAGGGCGGCATCATGGCGCTCACTGCGCTGGCTCGCCGGGCCACGATCAAGTATCCGAAACTGCAAATGACCATGGTGGTTTTCGGCCTGTTCGGTGCCGCGCTGTTTTATGGGGATAGCATGATTACCCCGGCGATTTCGGTGCTTTCGGCCATGGAAGGGCTGGAACTGGCCTTCGATGGTATCGACCACTGGGTAGTGCCGATGGCGCTGGTGGTGCTGGTTGCGCTGTTTTTGATTCAACGCCATGGCACTGCGCGTATCGGCGTTTTGTTCGGCCCTGTGATGGTGACCTGGTTTGTGGTGCTCGGGCTGTTGGGCATCAATGGCATTGCGCATCAGCCCGAAGTGCTGCACGCCATGAACCCGGTATGGGCCGTGCGCTTCTTTATCGTTCATCCAGGCATCGGCGTCGCCATCCTTGGCGCAGTGGTGCTGGCGCTGACCGGTGCCGAAGCGCTGTACGCGGACATGGGCCATTTTGGTCGCAAGCCCATCGCACGTGCCTGGTTTGCGTTGGTACTGCCTGCGCTGGTGCTCAACTATTTTGGCCAGGGCGCATTGGTTCTGGAAAATCCAGAGGCGGCACGCAACCCGTTCTATCTGTTGGCACCCGGTTGGGCGTTGCTGCCGCTGATCGGGCTGTCGACGTTGGCAACGGTGATCGCCTCACAAGCGGTGATTTCCGGCGCATTTTCCATGACATTGCAGGCGATCCAGCTCGGCTACATCCCGCGCATGCACATTCAGCACACGTCCAGTGACGCCCAGGGCCAGATTTATATTGGCGCGGTGAACTGGTCGTTGATGGTCGGTGTGATTCTGCTGGTGCTGGGATTCGAGTCATCTGGCGCGCTGGCTTCGGCCTATGGCGTGGCAGTGACCGGGACCATGTTCTGCACCACTATTCTGGTGTCGTCAGTCATGCTGCTGCTCTGGAAATGGCCTGCACTTCTGGCGGTGCCGTTGTTGTTGGCGCTGCTCCTGGTAGACAGCCTGTTCTTCGCTGCCAACGTGCCGAAAGTGATTCAGGGTGGCGCGTTCCCGGTCATTGCCGGGGTGGTGCTGTTTATCCTGATGACCACCTGGAAGCGCGGTAAGCAACTGCTGGTTGAGCGTATCGACGAAGGCGGGCTGCCACTGCCGATTTTCATCAGCAGTATCCGTGTTCAGCCACCGCACAGGGTTCAGGGTACAGCCGTGTTTCTGACCGCCCGCAGTGATGCCGTTCCCCACGCGCTTTTGCACAACATGCTGCACAACCAGGTGTTGCATGAGCAGGTGGTATTGCTGACGGTGGTGTATGAAGACACGCCTCGTGTGCCTGCGCAGCAGCGTTTTGAAGTCGAGGCCTATGGCGAAGGGTTCTACCGGGTGATTTTACACTTCGGCTTCATCGATGAGCCGGATGTGCCCGCTGCACTGGCCCTGTGTCATTTGGATGAACTGGATTTCAGTCCGATGCGCACGACTTATTTCTTGAGTCGCGAAACGGTGATCCCTTCGAAGATCGTAGGGATGGCTCGTTGGCGAGAGGCGTTGTTCGCGTTCATGCTGAAGAATGCGAATGGCAACTTGCGGTTCTTCAAGCTGCCGTTCAACCGGGTGATTGAGTTGGGGACGCAGGTGGAGATGTAGTTTGGCGGTACGCACCGCACATGTGTCCCCCTGTTGGAGCGAGGCTTG
>NZ_JACONW010000261.1 GCF_014357575.1 Pseudomonas folii
CCTCTTCCCGGCTAAAGCCGGTCCCACGTCATCAGTGAATCCTGTGGGAGCTGGGCTTGGTCTGGGCGGCATTCCGACGATCAGTGATCTATAAGGTAGACCGCGGTGTCTGCATCGCGGGCAAGCCACGCTCCAACAAATTGACCGCGATTAATGCCCTTTCACAGACCCCGGGTTGATCATCCGTGACAGCCCCAGGTTCTTCAGCGCCAGTTGCAGAGAGCTGCTGATCACTTGCGGGTTATCGTTGGTCATCAGCTGCGCGAGCAATTCCTTGGCCTTGCTCAGGTGGATCTGACGCAGCATCCATTTCACTTTCGGCAGGTTGGTGGAGTTCATCGAAAGGCTGTCGAAGCCCATCGCCATCAACAACACCGCAGCGGCAGGGTCGCCAGCCATTTCGCCGCAGATACTGACCGGCTTGCCTTCGGCATGAGCATCGCGAACCACGTTTTGCAACGCTTGCAGCACGGCCGGGTGCAGGTAGTCGTATAGATCGGCAACCCTTGGGTTGTTGCGATCCACCGCCAGCAGATACTGGGTCAAGTCGTTGGAACCCACCGACAGAAAGTCCACCTGACGCGCCAGATCGCGTGTCTGGTAAACAGCAGCCGGCACTTCGATCATCACGCCTACAGGCGGCATCGGCACATCAGTGCCTTCGTCACGCACTTCACCCCATGCCCGGTGGATAAGGTGAAGCGCCTCTTCCACCTCGTGCGTGCTGGAGATCATCGGCAGCAGAATCCGCAGGTTGTTCAAGCCTTCACTGGCCTTGAGCATCGCACGGGTCTGCACCAGGAAAATTTCCGGGTGATCGAGGGTGACACGGATACCGCGCCAGCCCAGAAACGGGTTCTCTTCCTTGATCGGGAAATAAGACAGGGCTTTGTCACCGCCGATGTCCAGGCTGCGCATGGTGACCGGCAGCGGGTGAAAGGCCGCCAGTTGCTCGCGATAGATCGCCAGCTGTTCTTTCTCGCTCGGAAAGCGCTGTTGAATCATGAAAGGTACTTCGGTGCGATACAGACCTACACCTTCAGCGCCGCGCTGCTGAGCGCGAGCGACGTCAGCCAGCAAGCCAGTGTTTACCCACAGCGGCATACGATGGCCGTCCAGCGTGACGCAAGGCAGCTCGCGCAATGCGTCCAGTCCTTGGGACAGCTGACGCTCTTCTTCAACGACCTTGGCGAACTGCTTGCGCATGGCATCGCTGGGGTTGGTGAAGACTTCACCGTGGTAGCCGTCGACGATCAGCTCAATGCCATCTACCTTGGAATAAGGCAGGTCGACCACCCCCATGACCGTGGGAATACCCATGGCTCGGGCCAGGATCGCTACGTGGGAGTTGCCGGAGCCAAGTACCGAAATCAGACCAGCCAGCTTGCCTTCCGGAACTTCGCCCAGCATGGCAGCCGTCAGCTCTTCACTGACAAGGATCGTGTTGTCCGGATACACCAGCGTCTGTTGGCGCGCCTCCTGGAGATACGCCAATAGACGTCGACCAAGGTCTTTGACATCCGAGGCACGTTCGCGCAGGTAGGCATCGTCCATCAATTCGAAACGTTTGACGTGCTCGTTGACCACCGAGCGCAGTGCGCCCTGCGCCCATTGGCCAGTCTTGATGACGTTAGTCACTTCGCTGCCCAGCGAGGCGTCGTCGAGCATCATCAGGTAAACATCGAACAAGGCGCGCTCTTCAGGGCGCAGCTGGTTGGCAAGCTTGGCAGACAATGCGCGCATGTCGCTGCGCACGCCCTCAAGGGCGGTCTGGAACAAGGCAAGCTCGGCTTTGATGTCTGTAACGGTTTTGTCCGGGACCACTTCGAGGTCCGCAGGTGGCAGCATGACCACCGCAAAGCCCACAGCCGCCCCGGGAGAGCCGGCGACGCCGACGAATTTCGCTTCCTGAATCCCCTTGCCCTGACGCCCCAGACCGCGGATCGAGCCAGTGGCTTCAGCGTGGGCGATAACCCCGGCAAGCTGGGCGCTCATGGTTACGAGGAAGGCCTCTTCGCCCTCGTCGAACTGGCGGCGCTCCTTTTGCTGGATAACCAGTACACCCACCACACGACGATGGTGAATGATCGGCGCGCCGAGGAACGACGCATACCGTTCCTCGCCAGTCTCGGCAAAGTAGCGATAGCGCGGGTGATCAGCGGCGTTTTCGAGGTTCAGCGGTTCTTCACGGGTACCCACGAGGCCAACCAGGCCTTCGTTCGGCGCCATGCTGACTTTGCCGATGGAGCGCTTGTTCAGGCCCTCGGTAGCCATCAGCACAAAGCGGTTACTTTCGGGGTCGAGCAAATAGACCGAGCAGACTTGGCTGCCCATGGCCTCTTTGACGCGTAACACAATAATCCCCAACGCCGCCTTGAGATCCTTGGCGGAGTTAACTTCCTGGACGATCTTGCGCAGCGTATTGAGCATGGCTCGGGGTCGAACTCCGTGTCAGTCGCGCGACAAAAGGCGCGGGGCAAGCTCTTTGAGTGCGCGTCGATACACCTCGCGCTTGAATGTCACCACCTGACCCAGCGGATACCAATAGCTGACCCATCGCCAGCCATCGAACTCCGGTTTCCCGGTCAAATCCATCCGCACCCGCTGCTCGTTGGAGACCAGGCGCAGGAGAAACCATTTTTGCTTCTGGCCGATGCACAGCGGTTGGCTGTGCGTCCTGACCAGTCGTTGCGGCAAACGATAGCGCAACCAACCCCGAGTGCAGGCAAGAATTTGCACATCCTCAGGTTCAAGCCCGACTTCTTCGTTCAACTCACGATAAAGCGCGTCTTCCGGCGTCTCCTGAGGGTTGATACCACCCTGTGGAAACTGCCAGGCATCTTGGTTGATTCGCCGAGCCCATAGGACCTGGCCGGAGTCGTTTGTCAGAATTATCCCGACATTAGGACGGAAACCATCGGGGTCGATCACGGCAACAACCTCGCAAACGCATGTCACCGCATTGTTCCACAAAGCCGATCAAAGCAGCAACGAGGCTTAGCAGGTTATGTGAAGAGTTGTGAAAACCTCGTATTCTGGTGCTCTTTTTTCAGCAATTTCAGCGAGTAACCGCATGCGCCTGGCTTTATTCGACCTCGACAACACGCTTCTGGGTGGCGACAGCGACCACGCCTGGGGTGATTACCTGTGCGAACGCGGCATCCTGGATACCGCCACCTACAAAACCCGCAACGATGAGTTTTATCAGGATTACCTGGCCGGGACTCTGAACCTGACCGACTACCTGAACTTCTCACTGGAAATCCTCGGCAGCACCGAGATGGCCCAGCTAGACGCGTGGCATCGTGATTTCATGCGTGATTGCATCGAACCCATCATCCTGCCGAAGGCGCTGGAGCTGATCGCCAAACATCGCGCAGCAGGCGACAAACTGGTCGTCATTACCGCCACCAATCGCTTTGTCACCGGACCAATCGTCGAGCGCCTGGGTATCGAGACGCTATTGGCCACCGAGTGCGAAATGGTCGACGGGCGCTACACCGGACGCACCACCGATGTGCCGTGCTTCCGCGAAGGCAAAGTGACACGTCTGAACCGTTGGCTGGAAGAAAACCAGTTGAGCCTGGAAGACAGCTACTTCTACAGCGATTCTCTGAATGATCTGCCGCTGCTGGAAAAGGTTGCCAACCCGGTAGCCGTAGACCCGGACCCGAAATTGCGCGCAGAAGCTGAAAGCCGCGGCTGGCCGGTGATTACGCTGCGCGGATGACTCCAGCGAAATACGATCGCACTGTG
>NZ_JACONW010000262.1 GCF_014357575.1 Pseudomonas folii
AAGCCGGTCCCACGTCTGCAACGCGACGCTATTTATTCACCCGCAGGTGGATTCGATTTCGCTTCCATCTCGGCGACTTTCGCTTCCAGCGCTTCGAGGCGGGCACGGGTGCGGGCGAGGACGGCCATCTGGCTGTCGAATTCTTCCCGGCTGACCAGATCCAGTTTGCTGAAGCCGCTTTGCAGCAGAGCTTTGAACTGGGTTTCAAACTCGTTACGCGGAATCGGCGTTTCGCCATTGAACAAGCGCGAGGCGTGGCCGCTCAGGGCATCGAGAAAAGCTTTGGGCGCGAGCATGTCTACCTCCGGTTTCAGATAAGCGGCAGTGTAGCACGGAGCGTCTATAGTCATTTCCAGCGAAGGCCGACGCACGATAATGGCGCACCAGCGCGTGCACGGACGCACTTTAGTTGTGCGCCAAGGCACTTTGCGAGGCGGCTCCGGCGCCTGAAACAGGGATCAAGGGCCTGTATTCAATGAAAAATCAGGAGATGGCAAGCTTTCTGCTTAGTCGCTGATGACCCATGCACTGATGCAGTCGCGTTGACGATTACAGTGCGGCAGGCGGAGCGGGGAATGTTTCGTCAAAAGCGGTTTTCTGGGGTTGGTCGGACCTCCTTCAGGCGACCGATGCGTTACAAAGCCAGGCACTGCGCTTAGACTTGAGTCGGGTTTGTTTTCCTGGGGCAAGTCCACCAATTCGGGAGAAAGTTTCATGAAGCTAGTCACTGCCATCATCAAGCCGTTCAAACTGGACGACGTGCGCGAGTCGCTGTCCGAAATCGGCGTGCAGGGCATCACCGTTACTGAAGTCAAAGGCTTCGGACGTCAGAAAGGCCACACCGAGTTGTATCGCGGTGCGGAATATGTAGTCGACTTCCTTCCCAAGGTGAAGATCGATGTTGCCATTGACGATAAGGATCTGGATCGCGTTATCGAGGCGATAACCAAAGCAGCCAACACCGGCAAGATTGGTGACGGCAAGATCTTTGTTGTGAATCTGGAACAGGCAATTCGCATCCGTACCGGCGAAACCGATACCGACGCAATCTAAGCCGCCAACCCACGCCCCAGGAGAAAACAATATGACTCTGCGTCAATTCGCAGGGCTAGGAGCCCTGTTGTCCCTCGTAACCCCTGGCTTGGCCATGGCGGCAGACGAAGTGGCAGCCCCAGTACTCAACTCAGGCGACACCGCCTGGATGCTGACCTCGACAGCCTTGGTGCTGTTCATGACCATTCCTGGTCTTGCGCTGTTCTACGGCGGCATGGTCCGCTCGAAAAACATTCTTTCTGTGATGATGCAGTGTTTCGCCATCACCGGCCTGATCAGCATCCTGTGGGTCGTTTACGGCTACAGCATTGCGTTCGACACTACCGGTATGGAAGCAGGCGTCGTCAACTTCAACTCCTTCTTCGGCGGCATGGGCAAAGCGTTCCTGGCAGGCATCACGCCATCCAGTATCACGGGCGCTGCGGCACTGTTCCCTGAAGCGGTGTTCGTCACCTTCCAGATGACGTTTGCCATCATCACTCCAGCCCTGATCGTTGGTGCTTTCGCAGAACGCATGAAGTTCTCCGCGATGCTGATCTTCATGGCTATCTGGTTCACTCTGGTTTACGCGCCAATCGCGCACATGGTCTGGGGCGGCGTCGGCGGCCTGATGTGGGACTGGGGAGTCCTGGACTTCGCAGGCGGCACCGTTGTTCACATCAACGCGGGTGTGGCGGGTCTGGTTGCGTGTCTGGTACTGGGCAAGCGTAAAGGCTTCCCTACCACTCCAATGGCTCCGCACAATCTGGGTTACACCCTGATCGGCGCGGCAATGCTCTGGGTAGGCTGGTTCGGCTTCAACGCCGGTTCCGCTGCCGCTGCCAACGGCACTGCAGGCATGGCGATGCTGGTTACTCAGATCGCGACCGCCGCTGCTGCACTGGGCTGGATGTTCGCCGAGTGGCTGACCCACGGTAAGCCAAGCGCACTGGGTATCGCTTCGGGCGTAGTTGCTGGCCTGGTTGCCATCACTCCGGCCGCAGGTACTGTAGGCCCAATGGGCGCTCTGATCATCGGTCTGGCTGCAGGCGTGATCTGCTTCTTCTGCGCCACCAGCCTCAAGCGCAAGCTGGGCTACGACGACTCCCTGGATGCTTTCGGCGTTCACGGCATCGGCGGCATCATCGGCGCCATCCTGACTGGCGTGTTCGCAGCCCCTGCTCTGGGCGGCTTCGGCACCGTGACTGACATCGCGGCTCAAGTCTGGATTCAGTGCAAAGGCGTCGGCTTCACGATCATCTACACCGCGATCGTGACCTTCATCATCCTCAAGGTGCTGGACGCGGTCATGGGCCTGCGTGTAACCGAAGAGGAAGAAGCTGTAGGCCTCGACCTTGCGCAACACAACGAGCGTGGCTACAACTTGTAAGCCACTGTAAAAAATGCCCGGTTTACCGGGCATTTTTTTGTCTGGAGTTTGTCGATAGATTGCTTGGTTAAAACCTCTCACCCAACACATGAGTCGCTTTGCAAGGGGCATTCCTGACAGTTTGCAGAGAGACTCGACAAGTTGGCGAACAAGCGTTGATGGCTTACACGAAAGACGGATTATTGCGCGCTTTGCTTTTTCTACCAGCGCGTTAGAATGCGCGCCGAATATGCGGAGAACTGTATGTGGCAACAAACCAGAATTACCCTGCGGGCGAGGCCACGCGGGTTTCATCTGGTAACCGACGAAATCCTTGCAGGCTTGCCCGAGCTGCGGGGGTGCCGAGTCGGGTTGCTGCATTTGTGGCTGCAGCATACCTCGGCTTCGTTGACTATCAACGAGAACGCCGACCCGGCTGTGCGTCGTGACTTCGAGCGCTTTTTCAACCGTCTGGTGCCACAAGGCACCCACGGCTTTGAACATGAGGACGAAGGCCCTGACGATCTGCCGGCGCATTTCAAGGCCAGTTTGCTAGGCTGCCAGTTGGTATTGCCGGTTTCGGCGGGTCGATTGGCGCTGGGCACCTGGCAAGGTGTTTATCTGGGTGAGCATCGTGATGCTGGCGGTGCTCGCAACGTCCTCGCCACCCTTCAGGGTGAACAGGCATAACCGCTGTTTTGCAGCGGATGTTGAATTTCTTCCGGCAGCATTCGTAAACGTACGCAGCTGGGCTATAACTAATCTGCTTTCGCAAGTCATGAGGTAGAACATGAGCGACGATGACAACGACGATCTGGTTGATGATCTGGAAGGTGAAGAGGACGGTGAGGAGCTTGCGGCTGCTCCCGAAGACGACGGCGCTGAGGCCGATGACGGTGCGGAAGCTACGGTAACGCCAACCAAAGGCAAGGCCAAGGCCGCTGTCTCGGTTGATGAACTGCCTAGCGTTGAAGCCAAGAACAAAGAGCGTGATGCTCTGGCCCGCGCCATGGAAGAGTTCCTCGCCCGTGGTGGCAAGGTGCAGGAAGTGGAAGCCAACGTGGTCGCCGATCCGCCCAAGAAGCCGGATAACAAATACGGTAGCCGCCCTATCTAAGGGTGTCTGATGCCGTATAAGAAAAAGCCCGCTGTCGCTGCGGGCTTTTTTTTGGGTAAACATCTGGCTGCTTGCCCGAACACGTGGGAATTTTTTTGATAGCACGCAAGCGGATGTGACGACGTGGGACCGGCTTTAGCCGGGAAGAGGCCGGAACGACCGCAACATATTCATTGGCTGAAATGCCGCCTTCCCGGCTAAAGCCGGTCCCACGTCGTCCCCCACATTGAATCTCT
>NZ_JACONW010000263.1 GCF_014357575.1 Pseudomonas folii
TCTTACTCATTCGGCTCATCGGTATTGATGTACTCCGGCACTTTGGCCAGTGGCAAGCGGCGGGCTTGTTCGATGCTGATGCCGGGACGATTCGGCAGCGGGTCGAGTTTCTGAATCTCGCCGGTCTCGAGACTGCGTTCTATGGCAGCCAATACCCGCACATCGCGCCAGCCTTCGTCGCCATCGGGTTCTGGCTCGCGGTCTTGCAGGATGCAATCGGAGAAGTACTGGGTCTGACCGCCGAACTGGTCCACCACAGGATGTTCATGTTCTGTGGTTTCGTCACCGATGATTGCCCGGTAACTGATCGCGACGCCTTCACCAAAACCGAAGCATGGCGATGCTTCGAACTCGCCTTTGGTGCCTATCAATTGATAGCGCTGGGTGCCCGGCAGGCTGTAGCTGACGGTGAATTGCGCCAGTCGCTCTTCCGGGAAGCGCAGGGTCACGCTGACAGTATCCGGCGTATTGATTTCGCGCCCCGGCGTATGAATAGCCACGGCATGAACTTCCAGAGGCTCGGCATCAAACAGGTTGCGGACCGCATTGATCGGATACGGCCCCATGTCCGCCGCAGGACCTGCCCAGTAGCCATTCTGCATGCGGTGATTTTTTGGATCGGTCGTCTGCGCAAAGGTCGCCGTGAACAACCGTGGATCGCCGATTTCACCTGCGCGTACGCGTCCGATCATCTCGACAGTGCCCGGCTCGAAATGCAACCGGTAAGCAATCATCAGCTTGGCACCGGAGCGCTGGGCGGCTTCGGTGATTGCAATGCAGTCTTCTTCGCTGGTCGCCATGGGTTTTTCCAGCAATACATGGATCCCGGCTTCCAGTGCAGGCACGGCAAATTCCCGATGGCGGAAATTAGGCGTGGCCAGGTAAATCGCATCGATTTCCCCTGACTTGAGCAGCGTGTCGAATTCGCTGTAGTCATAGCTTTTAAGGTCGTACAGCTCAGCCAGCTTATCGGCTTTGATCGGGTCGCCAGTCACCAGTGCAGTCATCACCGAGTTATCAGTCTGATCGACGCCCGGCATGAATGCGCCTTGAGAAATCCAGCCTCCGGCAACCACTGCGTAACGAATTTTGCCTTGTGCATCTGGCATGAGATAAGTCTCCAGAATCGCCCGGCGTTATGCCCGGCCCATATAGAAGGGGCATGCTCAGGCGCTGGAAGTTCAAAGCAATTGCCGGACAGGGCGAAATGATGTCAATCTTTGTAATACTTTTCGTGAGTGGGAAAGTGACTTTCTCGTTGTAGGATCACAGCCCGTAATAAATCTCAGGATTGTATGAACACCGTTCAGGAACCTCCCGGTTGCTTTGCTCTTAACTGCTTTGATTTTAACTTCAGTGCCGATCCCGCTTTCCCCTCAGGATCAGCTCGTCTGAATACCCCCCTCGATAATCCGTCTAGTGTGTCCTGTGCGGCCGACGTATCTTTACGTCCGGCAGGCTTGAGAACATCCGTCAAATCCCGTCTGCGAGAGATTCAATAGTTCTATGGAATGGATAGCTGATCCCACGGCCTGGCTTGGCCTGCTCACTCTGATCGTTCTGGAACTGGTGCTGGGCATCGATAACCTGGTGTTTATCGCAATTCTCGCTGACAAGCTGCCACCCGAGCAGCGTGACAAGGCGCGGGTCATTGGCCTTTCGCTGGCGTTGATCATGCGCCTTGGCTTGCTGGCCAGTATTTCCTGGATGGTCACGCTGACTGCGCCACTGTTCGAACTGTTCGATCACAGCTTCTCGGGCCGCGACCTGATCATGCTGTTCGGTGGTGTGTTCCTGTTGTTCAAGGCCACCATGGAATTGCACGAGCGACTGGAGGGTCACGTTGCCGAACGTACCAGCAACGGCACGTATGCCCGATTCTGGCCGATCGTTGCGCAAATCGTGGTGCTTGACGCCGTGTTCTCCCTGGACGCAGTGATTACCGCTGTGGGTATGGTTGAGCATCTGGCTGTGATGATGATTGCCGTGATCTTCTCCATCGGCCTGATGATCATCGCCAGCAAGCCGTTGACCAAATTCGTCAACTCGCACCCGACTGTGATCATGCTGTGTCTGGGCTTCCTGATGATGATCGGTTTCAGCCTGACCGCTGAAGGCCTGGGCTTCCATATTCCTAAAGGCTATCTGTACGCGGCCATTGGCTTCTCGATCCTGATCGAGCTGTTCAACCAAGTCGCTCGCAAGCGTCGCAAGAAGTCATTGCATGGTGCGCGGCCTATGCGTGAGCGCACCGCCCACGCCGTACTGCGCCTGCTGGGTGGCCGCAAGCTGGACGCCGATGAAGTGGGCGAAGAAATCGCCGACATGCTGGAAGGTGAACAGACCGAGGCGGTGTTCCACCGTCGTGAGCGAGTGATGATCAGTGGTGTGCTGCAACTGGCTGAGCGTCCGATTCGCTCGGCCATGACACCACGGGCCGAGGTGGATCTGATCGACCTGGCTGACGATCCGGAAACCGTGCGAACCAGGCTGATGCATTCGTCCTATTCGCGTTTGCCATTGATCCGCGACGGTCGTGTGGATGAGCCATTGGGCTTCGTGCACAAAAAAGAGTTGCTCAAGGAATTGTTGGCTGGCAATGAGCCGAACCTGGAGTTCATGGCGCGTAAAGCGATCAACCTGCTGGACAGCTTCACGATCCTCAACGCCCTTGAGCAGATGCGCAAAGAGTCGACCCACATCGCTTTTGTGGTCAACGAATTCGGCGATTTTATCGGCCTGTTGACCATGACCGACATTCTGGAATCCATCGCAGGTGAACTGCCGGATGCCAGCGAAGTGGAGGGGCCGGATGTAGTGGTCGAGGACGACGGTTTTATTGTCTCTGGCGGCCTTAACCTGAGCCAGGTGCGTGAGCGGGTGGGTTTTCAGGCCCATGCGACCGAGGACTATCAGACCCTTGCCGGTTTGGTGATGAGCCTGCTGGATCGCTTGCCAAGGATTGGCGACAAGCTCGATTGGGAAGGCTGGGACATGACTGTCGTGGGCGTCGAAGAGCGACGTGTCACCCGGGTTCTGTTACGCAAGCCCCAGTGACCATCAAGTGATAAAAGCCCCGCTGTTGCTGGGGAAGCGCGAGCCAGACACCTCGCGCACCAGCATCAACGAGGCTGATAATCAGTATCTTGACGGGTGGTTTTTCATAAGGCGGTTGTGAATTTAGATTGGCCCCATCACTTCGGAACAACTATTGGAGCCACATCATGAAACGCACAATCGCTTTGAGCTTTGCCCTTTCGATCCTGACCGCGACCGGCGCTTTTGCCAGCACTTCGCCCATCCAGACTGTCGCTGCAGTTACTCAGGTTGCAGACCGTTCCAGCGTTGCGACCCCTGAAGTCCACGTTGCCGGTGCCGGTAACAAAACCTTCGACCGCGCTGCAGTGAACCTGGATAAAAAAGTGGTGGTTGCCGAAAACCGCAAAGAATTCGGTTCGCAGTATCAGCGTTATTGATCGCGAGGTTCGAACAGAAACAGCCCGGCTAGCCGGGCTTTTTTGTGTCTGAAGTGATCACAATCTGAAGCGGGCTTGGCGGCGAGAGGATTTGATGCGGTGATTCAGGCCTTCCGTCTCGCGAACAAGTTCGCTCCTACCGGGTTGCGCTGAGTCAGGTAGGAGGCAACTTGTTGGCGAGGGGGCTTGCTGCGGTGATTCAGCTCGACCGTCTCGCGAACCAGTTCGCTCCTACCGGGTTGCGCTGAGTCAGG
>NZ_JACONW010000264.1 GCF_014357575.1 Pseudomonas folii
CAGCCCTCCCGAATGAATCCGGTCCTACCAAGGTTGGCGCATGGCCGCTGGACCGGTAGGAGCGAACTTGTTCGCGAGGGGGGATGGTGCATCCGCAGCCTGTGTATCGCCTGAAATTCAGCCCTCCCGAATAAATTCGGTCCTACCGAGGTTGGCGCATGGACGCTGGACCGGTAGGAGCGAACTTGTTCGCGAGGGGGGCGGTGCATCCGCAGCCTGTGTATCGCCTGAAATTCAGCCCTCCCGAATGAATTCGGTCCTACCGAGGTTGGCGCATGGCCGCTGGACCGGTAGGAGCGAACTTGTTCGCGAGGGGGGGCGGTGCATCCCCAGCCTGTGTATCGCCTGAAATTCAGCCCTCCCGAATGAATTCGGTCCTACCGAGGTTGGCGCATGGCCGCGGGACCGGTAGGAGCGAACTTGTTCGCGAGGCGCGCAGACCGGTTTGCAGACATGCACCGCGTTATCGCTCATCGCGGGCAAGCCCAGCTCCCACAGGATTCACTGATGACGTGGGGAAACATAGAATCTTCCACAGGGATTGCATCTCAGCTCACATGACTCAGCAAAGCCCTTATCTCCCCACAATCCTGCGCATGCCAGTCGGCCAACTCCGGCCAAGGGTTTTCCGGCAGGTTGACCAGAATGGTCTTGGTGCCCGCCGCACGCCCGCAATCCAGGTCAAAGCGGTAATCCCCCACCATGACCATCTGCGCGGCAGGCACCTGCCAGGCGTTGGCGAAGTGCAGTAATCCCGCAGGATCCGGTTTATGCGGTGCTTCGTCGCGACCGAGAACATCCTCCACCGCAAAGCACTCCGCCAGACCGATGGCCTCCAGCGTCACATGGGCCAGCTCCCGGGCGTTGCGGGTCAGGATGCCCAGACGATAACCACGCCCGGCCAGATCCCGCACCAGTTCAACCGCACCGGGCGCAGCTTGTGAGGCCAGGGCCAGTTCCCGCTCATGCTCCAACAGCCAGGCATGCTTGGCTGCGGCGACATCGGCAGGCAACGTCGCGAGATGCCCGAGGATGTCGTGATCCTGCGGGATATCCAGCGCACGCTTGATCGCCGGGAAATCATGGGCGGCCACGGTTAGCGTGCCATCCATATCGAATACCCAGTGGCGAATTCCGGAAAGACTCATGCCCAGTCCTTGCGATGACGAATCAAACCTTCCTGGCTGACCGATGCCACCAGTTGCCCGGCGCGGTTGTAGACGCTGCCACGAGAGAAACCACGGGAATTGCCAGCCCATGGACTGTCCATGGCATACAGCAACCAGTCATCCGCACGCAGATCACCGTGGAACCACAGCGAATGGTCGAGGCTGGCGACCTGCATATCCTTCTGCCAGACCGTCTTGCCATGGGGCAGCAAGGAAGTAGTCAGCAGGTTGAAGTCCGACGCGTAAGCCATCAGGTATTTGTGCATCGCAGGCACTTCCGGCAGCGTGCCGTCGGTGCGGAACCAGATGTACTTCACCGGCTCGGTTGGCTGGGGGTTGTAAGGATCGAGAGCAGTAACCGGGCGAAACTCGATAGGCTTGGGGCAGAGCATCTTGTCGCGCATGGACTCAGGAATCAGGTGCGCCCGTTGCTGCATCAGCTCCAGCTCTGAAGGCAGGTTTTCCGGACCGACGATTTGCGGCATCGACGTCTGATGCTCAAAACCCTGCTCGTCGTATTGGAACGAAGCGCTGCAGGTAAAGATCGGCTGGCCTTTCTGGATCGCCGTCACCCGGCGCGTGCTGAAGCTGCCGCCATCGCGAACCCGATCCACCTGATAAACCACCGGCAAACCGGCATCCCCCGGACGCAGGAAATAACCGTGCAAAGAGTGCACGTGCCTTGCGTCTTCAACGGTCTGGCTGGCGGCCGACAGCGACTGGCCCAGAACCTGACCGCCAAACAGCTGGCGAAAGCCAAGGTCCTGACTGCGGCCACGGAACAGGTTTTCTTCAATCGGCTCCAGGCTTAACAGCGCCACCAGATCATCCAACACTTGACTCATTCATTACTCCTCGCACAAACGGTTCGCCCGCCTATCAAGCGTGACAAAAGCTGAAATGATACAGAATTTAACGGCTTCAGCCCCTTCAAGCTTGCAGCGTATCCAGCCATTGTTGGCGAGTGATGCGATACAGCACGTGGGGTTGCAACGGATGTCCTGACGGGACGTTCGGATGTTCGAAGTCATCGACCGGGTCCGTGGTCATGCCAATTGCCTGCATCACTTTCTGCGAAAGCTCATTGGTTTGCGCCGTGAACGACACGATCTCGTCCACACCCAAATGCTCAAAACCACAGCCCAACGCCGTCCAGGCAGCTTCGCTGGCGTAACCAAACCCCCAGTGCTCACGAGCCAGACGCCAGCCAATCTCTATCGCCGGGGTAAAGTGTGATTCAAAATTCACCACGCCCAGCCCGGTGAAGCCAATGAACTGGCCGGTGTCCTTGCGCTCCAGCGCCCACAAGCCAAATCCCAGCTCAGCAAAGTCCCCGCGTATGCGGCCGATCAGTGCAGCACTTTCCAGATAACTCAAAGGCTCAGGAAAATAGCGCATGACATTGGGGTCCGCACACATGTCGGCAAACGCCTGTAAATCGTCATCCCGCCATTGGCGCATCATCAATCGCGCACTCTCGAGTTTAAGAATCGGCTCCATCGGTTTCTCCATTAACCGGTCAGTCACTGTGTCGGCCAGTGTAGCCTTGCGTTGTTTCACAAAGCTGGGCGTTCAGGGGCAATGCTGGCACTATCCGGCTTCGACCCTTGAACGGACCCGAAATGTCCCTGCCGCTCATCTATCACGAGGATTACAGCCCGGACTTCCCGGCTGATCATCGTTTTCCCATGGACAAGTTCCGCCTGCTGCACGATCACCTGATCGACAGCGGCCTGACCAGCGACGCCGCCTTGCTGCGACCGCAGATATGCCCGAACGACATTCTGGCACTGGCTCATGACCCCTCTTACATACGTCGTTACATGGAAGGTGACTTATCCCGCGAAGACCAGCGACGTCTCGGTCTGCCGTGGAGCGAGGACCTGGCGCGGCGCACGGTACGCGCCGTGGGCGGTTCGCTGCTGACCGCTGAACAGGCCCTTCAGCATGGGCTGGCGTGTCATCTGGCGGGAGGCACCCACCACGCGCATTACGACTACCCCGCCGGATTCTGCATTTTTAATGATCTGGCGGTGATCAGTCATTACCTGCTGCAAAGCGGCCGCGTCGGCAAAGTCCTGATTTTCGATTGCGACGTGCATCAGGGCGACGGCACGGCTCGGATTCTCGCGGCTACCGAGGACGCGATCACTGTGTCGCTGCATTGCGAAAAGAACTTTCCGGCGCGCAAAGCCGAAAGCGATTGGGACATCCCGCTGCCGATGGGCATGGGTGATGGCGAATACCTGAAAGTCGTCGATGACACGCTTAACTACCTGTTGCCGTTCCATCAGCCGGACCTGGTGCTTTACGATGCGGGCGTCGATGTCCATCAGGATGACGCCCTGGGTTATCTCAAACTGACCGACGCCGGAGTGGCCGCCCGCGACGAAGCGGTGTTGCGCCACTGCATCGGGCGCAACATCCCGGTCATGGGGGTGATCGGCGGCGGCTACAGCAAAGACCGCCAGGCCCTGGCGCGCAGACACGGGATCCTGCATCACAGCGCGCAGCGGGTCTGGGTGTCGGAGGGGTTGTGAGCCCTGCCTCATGAC
>NZ_JACONW010000265.1 GCF_014357575.1 Pseudomonas folii
TGAACTGCGTTTGCTTTGCGACAGCGCTGTGTCAGGGACACAAGATGGCATCTCCTGCAGAAATGCATTTCAGTTCAGTTTTTAAATCAAACAAACAACGTCAGCGCACCGGTCAGCAGCGCCAAAGCTGTGACCACCAACGATGTCAGCACCGCCCATTTAACGGCGGCTTTCTGGAAGTCGCCGATGTCGCGGTCGATCATGCCCATCAGCAGCAGAGTCGAAGCCACCAGCGGGCTCATCAGGTGCACCGGCTGACCCAGAATCGATGCCCTGGCGATCTCCAGCGGGCTGATGCCATATGCCGCTGCGGCATTGGCAAGGATCGGCACCACGCCGAAGTAGTAAGCATCGTTGGACAGGACAAAGGTCAGTGGCATGCTGGTCAGTGCGACCACCAGCGGGAACAGATGGCCCCACTCCGGCGGAATCCAGGCCACCAGAGTTTGCGCCAGCGCGTCCACCATTTTGGTGCCCGAGAAGATCCCGGCAAACACACCGGCAGCGAATACCAACAGGACCACGGTCATGGCATTGCCGGAGTGGGCCAGGATGCGTTCTTTCTGAATATCCAGTTGCGGGTAGTTGATCATCAGCGCCAGCACAAAGCCGATCAGGAACAGGACAGCCGAGTGCATCAGGCCCATGACCAGCGCGATCATCACAACAACAACCAGCGCCAGATTGACGTACGCCAGTTTTGGACGCTTGTGCGGGGTATCGCCCAGAATCGCTTCGATATAGCAGTTACCGCCGCCGCTTTGCAGGTTCACATTACCGATGCGTTTACGCTCGGCGCGCCCCAGCAGAAAGGCTGTAAACACCACCCAGGCAGCGCCGCCGATCATGGTCGGCAGCAACGGAATGAAGTACTCCCCGGCATCCAGGCCCAGCGCAGCAATGGCGCGTGTTGCCGGGCCGCCCCACGGGGTCATGCCACTCATGATGCTCAACGAAAGCATCGACACGATGCCAAGGATCATCGGGTTCATGCCAATACGTTTGTACAGCGGCAGCATTGCAGCGCAGGTGATCATGTAAGTGGTGGTGCCGTCGCCATCAAGCGCGACGGTCAGCGACAACAACGCGGTGCCCACCGCGATTTTCATCGGGTCGCCATTCACGCGCTTGAGAATCTTGCGGATCAGCGGATCGAACAATCCAGAATCGATCATCAAGCCAAAAAACAGGATCGCAAACAGCAACAACGCTGCAGACGGCGCGACCATTTTCAGGCCATCGAGCATCATCTTGCCGGTGGTGCCACCAAAGCCGCCAATGACAGCAAACACTATCGGAACGATCGTCAACGCCACGATGGGAGACAAACGTTTGGACATGATCAGGTAGGTGAACACCACGACCATGGCGAGGCCAAGGAAGGCAAGCATATGGATATTCTCTTGTTGTTATTTTCTGGCCAAGCGAATGCAGCCGGGCTTGCCGAGAACCGTGTGGACGATACCCGATCTACTCGAACAGCGATCGATTGGAGTGGGTGTTACTACAAAATTTAACTGGCCAACTGTTGCGCGGCAGGCGCATAAACCTCACCGGAAAACAGGCGACGTGCGGTGCGCACCACTGAGGCGCGAATCGTTTGCCCGTTTTCCCCCACGTAAGCCAGGGCGACCTGGATAGAGCCACTGGGGTGCTCTATCCGGACCTGCTGCAAGCGCGGTGACTCGCTGCCAATTCCGAGCAACTTCGCCACGACGGTGCCGTCGCTGACGCAGGCAGTGGCCAGCCCGATAGAGCCGGTAATTGCCAACGCCTTATGACAATTGTGAGGCATGAAGTAGCGAACCTTGAGAGTGCCACCTGAATCCGGCCGCGAGACCAATACGGGTTTGGGAATCACTTTATCGCTGACATCCCCCAACCCCATCGCCATACCTGCGCGCAGACGCAGGGCTTCGAGTTTGCGCAGGAATTCCTTGTCAGCGTCCAGCTCCGCAGGCGTTTCGTCACCACGCTTGCCCAGCAGCGAGGCTTCGATGATGACCATCGGCATTGCCATGTCGATGCAGGTCACCGGCACCCCATCAAGGATGTCAGTCTGCTGGCCTGTTGGGAACAGTTTGCCGGTCTTGCTACCCGCTGCATCAAGGAACGTCAGTTGTACGGGAGCTGCCGAACCTGGCACGCCATCGATACGGGTCTGGCCTTCGTAGCTGACCTGACCGCCCGGTGTGTTGACGTCAGCGCAGACGAAGGTGCCGGTATTGAGGTTACGAATCCGCACCTGAGTCACGTCACCGCTCGCCTTGACCAACCCCTGCTCTACTGCAAACGGGCCAACGGCGCAGAGCATGTTGCCGCAGTTGGGCGCGGTATCGACACGGCGCTGGGACACCATCACTTGCACGAACAGGTAATCCACGTCGGCGTCTTGGTGGGTCGAAGGGCTGACAATCGCGACCTTGCTGGTTTGCGGGCTGCCGCCGCCGATGCCGTCGATTTCCAGTTCATGACCGGAGCCCATCAGCGCCAACAGAAGCTCATCACGCTCAGCAGTAGAAGCAGGTAAATCACTGGCAAGAAAGACCGGCCCTTTGGAGGTGCCGCCGCGCATCAGGACGCAGGGAATCGGTTGCATATTTGCAGACTCTTGTTGATCAATGGGGGTCATTGATGTGTTGAAAGCAAGAGTCCCATGGATAATTTTGCTTATCCAATGCAAAGATCGTAGGGATTATTCCACTTTGGTAAATAATAGCCCTTGACCTTAAATCGCCCATGACCAACCACTGACAGGAGAATAAAAGTGGAATATGAGCTGCAAGACATTCGATCTTTCGTGAAAATCGCCGAACTGGGCAGTTTTCATGAAGCTGCCGAAGTGCTGCACATTTCTCAGCCAGCATTGACGCGGCGCATCAAAAAGCTCGAACAGGGACTGGGCACCTCGCTACTGGACCAAACCACACGCAGGGTCAGCCTGACCAGCGTAGGTCGCGATTTTTTCCCCAAGGCGCGACGTCTGCTGGACGATTTCGAAGACTCGATTCTGAATATTCGCGAGCTGGCGGAACGGCAGATTGGTCAAGTGACCCTCGCCTGCATTCCTACCGCGGCGTTCTATTTTTTGCCCTCGGTGATTCGCCTTTACAACGAACGCTATCCAAAGATTCGCATTCGATTACTGGACCTCAGCGCCAATGAAGGACTAGAAGCAGTGCTGCGGGGCGAAGCGGATTTCGGCATCAACATGATGAGCGGCCAGCATCCGGATATCGAGTTCGTGCCACTGGTCAAAGAGCCTTTCGTCCTAGCTTGCCGACGGGACCATGAACTGGCAAAACGCGAATCTGTGTCCTGGATCGAACTCAGCGAATATCGCCTGATTGGTGTGGGAAGACTGAGCGGTAACCGGATGATTCTTGACCATGCGTTGGCGGGTTTGAGCTGGCGGCCCAAATGGTTTTATGAGGTGCAGCATCTGTCGACGTCGCTGGGCATGGTCGAAGCAGGTCTGGGCATATCGGCCATGCCCAGTCTGGCGATGCCGGCCGAAGGTCACCCGACCCTGGTGAGCGTGCCGCTGATTGATCCGGTGGTCGACAGGACGCTGGGCCTGGTATCGCGGCGCGGGGCCTCGCTGTCTCCGGCCGCGGAAAAATTCGTCGCCATGCTGCTGGAGCAATGGCCGCAGTGATGCCAAAAGGCGCGGTAAGAGTTCCCTAAGCAATAAGAACTCCCCCAGCATCCCTG
>NZ_JACONW010000266.1 GCF_014357575.1 Pseudomonas folii
GTCAGGGACACAGGACGAGCTCCTACAGATCAGGCATCGCATTTCACCCGCAAGCAGTCGGTGCCTCCAACCCAATCAAAGACTGATCGATAACACTGCGCGCCATATCCACCAGATGCATGACCGACATCGCCAGAAGCCGATCCGAACCGGTCAGGCGGTCGCCGTTTTCGTAGGCTGTTACGGCTGCGCAGTGCAGCAGGTGGGAGGCGTGGCTTAAAGACTGTTCGAGGTTTGAAGATGAAACTAGTAGCTCAGTCATGTTGAAGTCCCTTAATGCTGAAGGAGACCGCCAACCACCGCTACTAAACGATAAGGGTGGCAGCCGTGCGTAGGTTAGTAGACCGGGCTCCAGCAACCGGCGCGCCCGAAGACGCCCTGCGCACAGCCGCCATAAAATGGACGCTCAGAGAACGCCTCATCGAGAGGTGACACTGTACGACTAGAGCGATGGGCTACTAAACCCTGTCACTGCAATGCAGCGACCGGCGCACCTTAGGAGCCAAAATCGCCACCCGCAAGCGCTTGGAATCGTTTCGGAAATTTCCCTCAAGAAAAAAGGAAATGTAGTGCAAAGCGCTGAGGCGACTGCCTGCAAAACTGCCCACCACTGCCTCCCCGCCCACTCAAATCAGGGGACACAAAGCTCAATAAAACGCTTCCAAGAAACGCCCTTCAAACCTTTGAGATTCGCCCTACATAGCCATCCGTAACTTTCGTTTAGCGTCCGTATCTCGCAGTGACATCACGTCATGCAGATGTCGTTAAACCGAAGAATCAGGATGAATGATATGAGCACACACTATTCCCTCAACGTCTCTCAAGACACTGCCCTGCAGCTATTAACAGCCAGAGCGCCGACAGCCGAAGACTTCCCGCTCTCTGTGGAGGGCTGATCCATGGCGAGGGGATATTTCATTCGCGAGGGCGACAAAACCACCTGTGGCGGCGTCGTAATAGCAGGAGACGGCCGCACCAACATGATGGGTTTCAATCATGCCAGGGAAGGCGACCCAGTCACCTGCGGTGTAGACGGCAAGGCGTACATCATCGTAGGCGGTATTGGATTCATCGACAGCAACGGCAGGTCCCCGGCAGGAACGCTGGACAGCTCCAGCACCTGTCCCTGCCGGGCGAGGCTTATCAATTCGTTAAGCCATAGCTATGAGAAACAGGACAAACCCTCGGCCCAACGTGCGACTCAGCCAGATAAAAGATCCGCCCCAAAACCACAAATGGCTGACTCCGCCTCCCCCACCCACGCTCCAAAAGCAGAGATATATGCACGATCCTTCGCCATCACGAACAGCGAAACCGGGCAACCTCTCGCCAATCGAAAGTTCATCGCAGTGGTCAACGGCCACGAAAAGTCTGGCATCACAGATGCCGCTGGCATGGCTCACATAAAGACGTCATCGGCAGATTCAATCGTCGCGCTCCACGTTGTGTTCAATGCCCCTGCGCGAGAACTTAGCGAGCTGTCGAGGATTGTCCAATGACTCCCAGCAAATTCACGACCACCGCGCAGGTACAAAAGGTAATACCTGACCAATCCATCGCACCGGTGGAAATCACCGTCAACGACCGAGCAGCAACCCGCGAAGCGATCATTCGTAAAGTCCGTTCGCTGGGGCATGAGTTTGTGGAGCGGTCGGGCTGGAAGGCAAATAATCCCAAGAAAACTTTGGACGAAGATTGGGAGTACAGCATGATTGCCCTCCACCATGCCGGCAGGAGTTACTCGTGCGGTATTGGTGCCGAGCAGATGCTGGAAACTCAAGAGTTTCAGCAGAAAGGGAGACCGGATGACATCGCATACCATTTCGGAATCGATTGCTCAGGGATTGTCTACGAAGGCCGGGATATCCGTTTTAAAGGATCCAGCGTTCTCGAATTCAACACGGGAGTAATCGGAATAGCTCTAATGAATAATCTTACAACCGCGGAAGAAGGTGATGACATAGTCGCCTTTGGTCGCAAGACTTTAGAATACTTAGGAATCAATACGACTAACAAAATACCGACCCCTCAAATTGACGCCACAATCAACCTTATTTCAGCTTTGAGAAGTGTCTTTGTTATCGAGCACTTTGGTGGCCATATGGAGTATCCCCGCCAAAAGGCGGAAGGGAAAATATGCCCTGGTAATATTGGGATGAAACTGGTCAAAAAAATTCGCAAAAAAACACACTTGTCAGCACCACCTCTCTCATGAAGAAAATATTTATATCTTTCATACTCATTTCGATCGCTCACTTGTACCTAGGTTACTATGTATCCCTAGACTTTGAAGATCCACGAATAGAGATATTCATAAAAAAACACCCTACACTCCAAGTCAGATTTGAGAACATTTATACCAGTGACGAGGAACGAAAGCTTTTGAAAGACCTGAGCACAGCAGAACTAATTATGGTCAGGAGCTATTGTAAATTTCGGTTAGGAAATGATAGTCGATTGAGAAACCAAGATGAATTAGAAGCCTGTAAAGCGCGCTAATCCATCACCTATCGAGATGGAATCTATCTGGGCCGTACATGTACGGCCCAATACAAAAGCCCTACACTACGAATAGAAAGCACACTGAATTTTATCGCCACACCAAAGATTGTTCTCTACATCAAAAACTTTGGAGGGCATAAGAGCATCTAGAAAACACCCAAGGAAAGGGGGAAATATACCCCGGCAACTTTGGTATGAAACTGGTCAAGAAACCTCGTTCACAGACAAAATTTTGAAGCCGCCTCCGCATGAAAAAAACACTCGCCATTTTTGTAATTATTTTTATCGCCCATCTTTACATAGGCTATTACGAAGACCTGGGGGTCCACGGTGGAGACACCGTGTATTTCATAAAAAAGCACCCAACACTTCAGGTCAAATTTAAAAACCTCTATACCAGAGACGGAGATTACACACCCTTAAATAAAATGAACATGGTAGAAGCAAACATAATCATAGATTACTGCTGGTATCGCCTGGGTATTAAAACCCGGATCAATACTGAAGAAGAACTTGAGGCTTGCAAGGCGCGTTAATCGACTCAAACGTTTCAATCGGGCGGAACTCAAACCGCCCGGACCTATACAGTCCCCGACGAAAATCACATTGTGAAAAAAATTATCGTTTTAGCGAGCTGCGCAGCCCTTACTGCCTCAATTATTTTATTTACCGGTTACTATAAGACGAGCTGGGCAGAAGACAATAAAATAATCGTATTTATAAAAAAGAAGCCCACCCTTCAAATTAAATTTGTGAACTACTTTTCGACGGACTCAGAAGACAAAAGCAATGTACACCAACTAGACAGGAAGGATCGGCGACTTGTAGTTGATTACTGCAAATACCACTTAGGTATAGAAATAGAGATGAACACACAAGAAGAGATGGATACTTGCGAAGCGGCCTACCACGCTACACGCAAGAAGCCTTCGATCTACGAACATGAAGCTGTTCAATAAATAACCAGCCGCTCGCAGGCCTTGAGCCATCTAGCCTGCATACGGTTCTCCAAAGGTTATCCACAGGCAGGCTAATGGATAAAGTGGATAACCTCAGGGGCACGCAATCCCCTTGTGG
>NZ_JACONW010000267.1 GCF_014357575.1 Pseudomonas folii
GGTCCCACGACGATTCCCTGTTAATGAATCACGCCTCTTGATAGCTCTCAATGGACGGGCAGGCGCAGATCAGGTTGCGGTCGCCGAACACGTTGTCGACGCGGCCAACCGGTGGCCAGTATTTGCCATCGATCAAGGACTCAACTGGATACACCGCCTGCTCGCGGCTGTACGGGTGGGTCCACTCGCCGACGATTTCCGCCGCGGTGTGCGGGGCGTTTTTCAGCGGGTTGTCTTCCTTGTCCAGTACGCCGCTTTCCACTGCACGGATCTCTTCGCGGATCTTGATCATGGCGTCGCAGAAACGGTCCAGTTCTTCTCTGGATTCGCTTTCGGTCGGCTCGATCATCAAGGTGCCAGCAACCGGGAAAGACATGGTTGGCGCGTGGAAGCCGAAGTCGATCAGACGTTTGGCGACGTCATCAACGCTGATGCCGCTGGTTTCTTTCAACGGACGCAGGTCAAGGATGCACTCGTGAGCCACCAGACCGCTGCTGCCGGTGTAGAGCACCGGATAGTGTTCTTCCAGGCGGCGAGAGATGTAGTTGGCGTTAAGGATTGCCAGTTGCGAAGCGCGTTTGAGGCCTTCGCCACCCATCATGCTGATGTACATCCAGGTGATCGGCAGGATGCTGGCGCTGCCGAATGGCGCTGCGCAGACCGCGCCTTCCTTGCGTGCCATGGTGGCGTGGCCCGGCAGGAATGGGGTCAGGTGCGACTTGACGCCAATCGGGCCAACGCCCGGGCCGCCACCGCCGTGAGGGATGCAGAAGGTCTTGTGCAGGTTCAGGTGGGAAACGTCGCCGCCGAACTTGCCCGGTGCGCAGAGGCCGACCATGGCGTTCATGTTGGCGCCGTCGATGTAAACCTGACCGCCGTTGTCGTGAACGATGGCGCAGATTTCACGGATGCCTTCTTCAAATACGCCGTGAGTCGACGGGTAAGTGATCATGATCGCGGCCAGATGATCGCGGTGCTCGATGGCTTTGGCGCGCAGGTCTTCGATGTCGACGTTGCCACGGGCATCGCACGCAGTCACAACAACGCGCATGCCAGCCATGTTGGCGGTGGCCGGGTTAGTGCCGTGAGCCGATTGCGGAATCAGACAGATGTCGCGGCGCTCGTCGCCACGGCTCTGGTGATAGGCACGGATCGCCAGCAGACCGGCGTATTCGCCTTGGGAGCCAGCGTTAGGCTGCAGCGAGATCGAGTCGTAACCGGTCGCCGCGCAGAGCATCGCTTCCAGTTCGTCGGTGAGTTGCTGATAGCCCGCGCTTTGTTCGGCAGGAGCGAACGGGTGCAGGTTACCGAATTCAGCCCAGGTCACCGGGATCATTTCGCTGGCAGCGTTGAGTTTCATGGTGCACGAGCCCAGCGGGATCATGGTGCGATCCAGCGCCAGGTCTTTGTCGGCCAGTTTGCGCAGATAGCGCATCAGCTCTGTTTCAGAGTGATAGCGGTTGAACACTGGGTGGCTGAGGATCGCCGACTCACGCAACAGTGCTTGCGGCAGGCGAGCTTCAACACTTTGTTCCAGTGCCGCGAAGTCCGGCAGGGTTTGCCCGTCACCGGCGAAGATCGCCCACAGGTCTTCGACCGATGCTTGCGAGGTGGTCTCGTCCAGCGACAGGCCAAGACGCTGAGCGTCGATTTCCCGCAGATTGATCTGCTTGGCGCGAGCCTTGGCATGCAGCGCTGCAGTATCGGCGCCGGTGTTCACGGTCACGCTGTCGAAGAAGTACTGCTGCTCGACGTTCAAGCCCAACTGGCTCAGGCCTTTGGCGAAAATGGCCGTCAACTGATGCACGCGGTTGGCGATTTGCGTCAGGCCGCGCGGGCCGTGGTAAACAGCGTACATGCTGGCGATGTTGGCCAGCAGCACCTGGGCGGTGCAGATGTTGCTGGTGGCTTTCTCGCGACGGATATGTTGTTCGCGGGTCTGCATCGCCAGGCGCAAGGCCTGCTTGCCATGACGGTCCACGGAAACACCCACCAGACGCCCCGGCATGTCGCGCTTGAACGCATCTTTAGTCGAGAAGTAAGCGGCATGCGGGCCGCCGAAACCCAGTGGAACGCCAAAACGCTGGGCGCTGCCGATTGCGACGTCTGCGCCGAATTCACCGGGTGGGGTCAGCAAAGTCAGCGCCAGTAGGTCGGCCGCTACAGCCACCAGTGCATTGGCGGCGTGGAAGCGCTCAACCAGTTCGCGGTAATCAAACAGGTCGCCATTGCTGGCCGGGTATTGCAGCAGAGCGCCGAAGAACGGGCTGACATCGGTCAGCTCTGCTTCGTCAGCCACTACGACGGTAATGCCCAGTGGTTCGGCGCGGGTGCGCAGCACGTCCAGGGTTTGCGGATGGCAGTGGCTGGACGCGAAGAACTGGTGGCTGCTCTTGTTCTTGCTCAGGCGTTTGCAGAAGGTCATGGCTTCGGCAGCAGCGGTGGCTTCGTCGAGCAGCGAGGCGTTGGCGATCGGCAGGCCAGTCAGGTCGCTGATCAGGGTCTGGAAGTTCAGCAGCGATTCCAGACGGCCCTGGGAAATTTCTGGCTGATAAGGCGTGTAGGCCGTGTACCAGGCCGGATTTTCCAGCAGGTTGCGCAGGATCGGCGCAGGCGTGTGGGTGTTGTAGTAGCCCTGACCGATGTAGGTCTTGAACAACTGGTTCTTGCTGGCAATGGCTTTGATCGATGCGAGTGCATCGGCTTCGCTCAGGCCGGGCTCCATGCCCAGTACGCTAGTGCCTTTGATGCTTTCCGGGATGACGCTGGCGCTCAAGGCTTCCAGCGAATCAAAGCCCAGGGTTTGCAGCATGGCCTGCTCGTCAGCGGCGCGTGGGCCGATGTGACGGGCGATGAATTCGTTGGCGGTGCTCAGTTGAATGCGGTCAGTCATGGTCTGCTCCTCAGGCTTCGGCGTTGGCTTTGATCAGGCGGTCGTAGGCGTCCTGATCAAGCAGGCTATCGATAGCGCTGGCGTCTTGGGGAATGAAGCGGAAGAACCAGCCAGCGCCGAGGGCGTCTTCATTGACCAATTCTGGAGTGGCGTCGAGGGCCTGGTTGACTTCAACCACTTCGCCATCGAGCGGCATGTTGATGCTGCTGGCTGCTTTTACCGATTCCACCACAGAAGCTTCGGCGTCTTTGGCGTAGGTCTGCAGTTCAGGGAGTTGCACATAAACCACATCACCCAGAGATTCTTGCGCATAGGGCGTGATGCCTACGGTGACACTGCCATCGGCTTCGGCTCGCAGCCATTCGTGATCGACAGTGAATCGCAACTCGCTCATAAATACTCCTAAGGTGATGTAACGCTCGCGACAGGCGCGATCATTGATGACAATCACTTAGCAAATATGCGGCCAATAATTTATTTTCTTTATAAATCAATTGGTTGATGGTTTTCCGGAAAGCTGCTTTGCGTTTCCCTGTAGCGAAATCGATACGGCATGTATCAGGTTACAAATTCTCGGTGGATCAAAGCCTTGGCGGCTGGGGATATGCCAATGTCGTATTGAAATCGTTACGGTGTATTGGTTTCGATACGGACGAGGGTGGTGCTCAACGATCCCCTGTGG
>NZ_JACONW010000268.1 GCF_014357575.1 Pseudomonas folii
GTACTTTAAAACCGCACGGTCGTCGACGCCCACAGCGTGCGGCCGTAGTTCACGGTGCCGTAGGTTTCGTCGTCCAGTCGCTTGTCGGTGAGGTTGTACAGCGCGGCGTTGAACGAGACGTTTTTGGTCAGCTCATACGAGCCGCCGAAGTCTGCCGTGGTGTAGCCCGGCGACGATTCGTCAGTGATGGTGTTGCCGTACTCCTCACCGTAGTAATTCACTGCTGCCCAGAGCTGGGTCTTGTCGGACAGCGTCCAGTCAGTGCGTACGTTGGCCTTGTGCTCGGGTGTAAGTGCCAATGGTGCGCCTGCGTTGGCACCGGATTTTTGCTCCGAGTCGGTGTAGGTGTAGTTGGCTTTCAGTGCCAGCGCAGACGTGATGTCCCAGCGTCCGTTCAGCTCCGCGCCCTGAATCACAGCTTTATCGACGTTGACTCGTTCCATGATGATGTACGGACCGAAGAACTGGTCGGTGGTCACCGTGGACAGCTTGTCCTTGAAGTCGTTGTAGAACACTGTTGCGCCAGCCGAGAGGTTATTGCGATTGGACCAGAGTGCCGACAGCTCGTAGTTGGTGCTCGTCTCAGGCTTGAGGTCCGGGTTACCGAGCATCGCGAACGTGTTGCGGCGCAGTACGGCGTAGTCCTCGATCACTGCACGCAATTCCGGAGCCTTGAAGCCACGAGCCACGCCGCCTTTGATGGTCCAGTCGTCGGTTGCATGCCATACGCCATAAATACGCGGGCTGAAATGCACGCCGTATTTTTCGTGGTGGTCCATACGCAGGCCGGTGGTCAACGCGAAAGTGTCGGTCATCGCCCATTCGTTTTCGGCGAACAGTGCTTTTTGCACCACGGAGTACTCGTAGTTCACGCGGTCGCCCAAACCCTGGTTCCAGTCAGTGACCGTCGTTTCGTTCCATTGCAGGCCGGTGGTGGTGATGTTGTGTTCGGTCGGGATCACCAGCTTGGCGTCAAATACCAAGTTCTTCACAGTAGGCTTGCGACCCAGGACGTCGCGCTGCGTTGCGCTGGCTACGCCTTTACGGCTGGACTCTTCCTGTGCGAACGAAACGTCCGACGTGGCCCAGTCCCAACGCCCTTGGTGAGAGATCGACCAGTGGTCGCGGTTGTTTTCCTGCTCGCGAGTTGCCCAGTTAGGACTCAGGCCGTCGCCGTTTTTCAGGCGGGTGGCACCGGCTTCCAGCAGGATGTCGTGGTCGATGGTCGGGGTGAACGCCAGGCGTGCGGTCAAGTCCTTGTGGTCGGCTTTGCTGAAACCGTTGGTTTCTTCAACGTCATCGTCTGCCTGGCGATCCAGATAGCGACCCCAGACTTGCAGCCCCAAGGTGTCCTGAATCAGCGGGCCATTGAGGTAGAACTGGGTCTGCCGTGCATTGCCCTGATCGCTGTGCTGACGTGCCGAATAGTCATAAGTGACCGAGCCACCCCATTCGTTGGAGACTTTGCGGGTAATCACGTTGATCACGCCGCCAATCGCATCGGAGCCGTACAGCGAGGACATAGGCCCGCGCACCACTTCGATTCGCTCAATGGCTTCGGCTGGCGGGATGAAGCTCTGCTCATAGCCTGAGTTGCCATTGACTCTGGATTCCCGAGCGCTCTGGCGTTTGCCGTCGACCAGAATCAAGGTGTAATCAGCCGGCATGCCGCGAATCGAGATGTCGGTTTCGTTGGCGCCGCCATTGACGGTCACACCTTCAACGTCGCGCAGGGCGTCAGTCAGGTCGCGGAACGAACGCTTGCGCAGTTCGTCGCCGGTAATGATTGTCACGGAAGCGGGTGCATCCTCTACGCTCTGCTCGTAACCGGCGGCAGTAACGGTCACGTCTTCCAGAGTGATCGCCGGGGCGGCGGTGGTTTCTTGAGCCTGAACGCAGGCGCTTTGGGCGATGAGGCACGCCAGCGCGAGCTTCGTCATGGCGACAGTCGGTCGCAAACGAAAAACAGAGTGCATGGAACTTCCTTACGATGCGGGGTTAAACGTTAATCGTAAGGATTCTCATTGGCAAAGGTTGGACAAGGTGTGACAGCCGATCCTATTGAACTCGCGTAGACCCCGGTAGGAGCGAACGTGTTCGCGATCTGGCGCGAAGCGGCAGCGATGGCCGCGACTCGGTGCATTTGCTGGAATCGGGTCGTCCGATTTACGACTGCTGCGCAGCCGTTCGCGAACAAGTTCGCTCCTACAGGTCCTATGTTTTTTGCGGTGACAGGTACGGCAGTCTGAATCTGAACAGGGAGAGGGTTTTGCTGGCTACGGCGTTGGTGTTGATCGCGGCGATACTGCACGCGACGTGGAATACCCTGATCAAATTCAGTGGTGAGCGGTTGCTGGTCATCGCCAGCATGGATTTCGTGGCGTTGCTGTTTGCGGTGCTGGCCGTGGGTTTTGTCGAACCGCCGCCTGCTGCGATCTGGCCGTGGATGATCGCCTCGGCGTTGTTCGAGCTCTTGTACAGGTATTTGCTGATCCAGGCCTATAGAGTCGGCGACCTCGGTCTGGTCTATCCGCTGATGCGGGGGCTGTCGCCGCTGGTGGTGCTGGCTCTGACCCTGATCTTTGTTGGCGAAGAACTGAGCACCCAGCAAATCCTCGGTATCCTGCTGATCCCTTGCGGCATGATCTGTCTACTCTGGCAGGGCGGTGGCGGTGATCGACTGCCCTGGTCGCTGTTGCCGGTGGTTGCGTTGATCGGGGTGTGCATCGGCTGCTACACCTGGATCGACGGCCAGGCCCTGCAAATGGGTGTGCATCCGCTGGATTATCTGGTCTGGCTCACACTGATCAGTGCCTGGCCTTTTCCACTGCTGGCAATCACCTACAAGCGTGCACCGTTCAGTCTGTTCTGGCGTGAGCAATGGCGGCTTGGGTTGAGCGTCGGCTTATGCGTGTTGCTCAGCTACGCTCTGGTGTTGTGGGCCATGCAGTTGGGCTCGGTGGCGGAAGCTGCAGCCTTGCGCGAAGTCAGCGTGATTCTGGTTGTGCTGTTTGGTATGCGCTATCTGAAAGAACCTTTTGGTCGGCCCCGGCTCTTAGCATGTGGCCTGGTTCTGCTTGGCATGCTGGTTATGAAAATCAAACTATAAGGATTCTGCTATGACGGTTGCATTCTGGTGCGTATTGGTCGCGATTATTCTGCCGATCGTTTGTGCAGGTATCGCCAAGTTTTCCAGTGGCAAGTTCAATAACAAGCACAACCACAACCCGCGTAATTTCCTGAATAACCTCGAAGGTTTGCCTGCGCGTGCCAATGCGGCGCAGCTCAACAGCTTCGAAATCCTGCCGGGCTTTGCCGCCGCAGTGATCATCGCCCACATCGCGGGTAATGCGCAGTTGGTGACGATCGACGTGGTTGCGGTACTGTTCATCACCAGTCGACTGCTCTACATCATTTTCTATCTGGCTGACTGGGCTGCACTGCGCTCGATCGCGTGGTTGGTAGGTATTGGCCTGATCATCGGGCTGTTCATCGCCTCAGCAACGCCGCTGCCTGCCTGACCTTGATGTAACCGCAAGGCCTGCAGGAGCGCACCGGCAGCGCG
>NZ_JACONW010000269.1 GCF_014357575.1 Pseudomonas folii
AGGTCCTGTGCGGCACTTCAAACATCAAACAAAGTTGCCACAAGGCAGTAGCGGCTCATGAGCAGTAAATACACCCAACACAACTGGGCTCCCCATGAACGGCCGACCATGCCGGGCTCGCCGTCGACGCCGCTGCATTCGACGCCCAAACGCTGGGCGTTCGCACTGGTCGGGGTGATTGTCGCCCTCACCGGTGGCCTGGGTAATGCGCTGGTGGTTGCCAACCTGCCCTATCTGCAAGGTTCACTGGGCGCAACCACCGCCGAAGTCGCCTGGCTCCCCGCCGCCTACGTCATGACCAACGTTTCAATGAATCTGGTGCTGGTGAAGTTCCGCCAGCAGTTCGGTTTGCGGACCTTCACTGAGTTATTTCTGGTGCTCTACGCACTGGTGACCTTCGCTCACTTGTTCGTCAACGACCTGAATTCGGCCATCGCCGTGCGCGCGGCTCATGGCATGGTCGGTGCCGCCCTGTCGACGCTGGGCCTGTATTACATGATCCAGGCCTTCCCGCAGAAATGGCGTTTGAAAGCATTGGTGCTGGGACTCGGCACTGCACAACTGGCCATTCCCATGGCCCGGCTGGTGTCCGAAGATCTGCTGCAGATTGCCGAGTGGCGCGGCCTTTACCTGTTCGAACTGGGCATGGCGCTGCTGTCGCTGGGCTGCGTGCTGTTGCTCAAGTTACCGCCAGGGGATCGCTTCAAAGCCTTCGAAAAACTCGATTTCCTGACGTTTGGCCTGCTTTCCACCGGTTTTGCCCTGCTCTGCGCCGTGCTTTCTCTGGGGCGCATCGAATGGTGGCTGGAGAAAACCTGGATCGGTCTGGCATCTGCCGCGTCGATCGGACTGATCTGCGCCGGGCTGGCCATCGAACATAACCGCAAGAACCCGCTGCTGATCACTCGCTGGCTGGGCAGTGGTGCAATCTGGCGACTTGGATTGGCGGTCATCCTGTTTCGGGTCGTGCTGTCGGAGCAGTCCATCGGCGCGGTGGGGTTCCTGCAAACCCTGAACATGGGCTCCGAGCAACTGCATTCACTGTACGCCGTGATGCTACTGGGCAGCGTGGCGGGTCTGGCGGTCAGCGCGTGGACGATCAACCCGCAGCACCTGATCAAACCCTTGCTGATCTCTTTGGCGATGATTGCGATTGGTGCCTGGATGGACAGCGGCTCGACCAACGTCACCCGACAATCGAACATGTACCTGAGCCAGTTCCTGCTGGCCTTCGGCGGCACGTTCTTTCTGGGTCCGACGCTGGTCATGGGGATCAGCAGCGTGATCGCCAACCCGCGTAATATGGTCAGTTTTTCCGTGTTGTTCGGTATCACCCAGAACCTTGGCGGGCTGATCGGCTCAGCGGTGTTCGGGACGTTTCAGGTGGTGCGGGAGAAATTTCACTCAAGTGTGCTGGTCGAGCACCTCACCTTGATCAACCCTCAAGTTCAGGCCCGCCTGCAAAGCTCCAGCGCGAGCTACGCTTCAGCCATTGCCGACCCATCGACACGGACTAATCTGGGGATCCGCGCCATCGCCAACACAGCCACCCGGGAAGCCAATATCCTGGCCTACAACGACGTATTCATGCTGATCGCACTGGTTGCGGTCCTGACCATGGTCTGGATTTCGATTCGCGTGACTTGGCTGAGAATGACTACAAAACCGCTTGCAGCGACAACCCCTGCAACCGCGAACTCTACTCCCGTTAACTCCAGCGGCGCTCAACCTTCATGAATGACACGACCAAGCCTCCTGCATCGACCGACGCAGGTTCTAATCCGACCCCGGAACAACCCGCATCATCAGGGCCGCCACCGCCTCCGGCAGCCGCCCCTGCCAGCAGCGAACCGCGCTCTGCACGCACCCGGCTCATTTCCTCGGTGATCTTTGCCAGCATTGCGCTGATCGGCATTCTGATCGTGCTCTACGCCTGGCAATTACCGCCGTTCAGCAGCCCCATCGAAAGCACTGAAAACGCGTTGGTCAGAGGCCAGACCACGATCGTCAGCCCGCAATTGAGCGGCTATGTTTTCGAGGTGCCAGTGCAGGACTTCCAGTTCGTCAAGGCAGGCGACCTGCTGGTAAGGCTGGATGACCGGATTTACCGCCAGCATCTGGATCAGTCGTTGGCGCAACTGGGCATCCAGAAAGCTTCACTGGCCAACAACCTGCAACAGCGAAAGAGCGCCGAAGCAACCATTGCACAGCGCAAGGCCGCCCTGGAAAACAGCATCGCTCAGGGTCGCAAATCGGCGGCCGACCTGCGCCGTAATCAGGCGCTGGTCACCGATGGTTCCGTGTCGAAAAGTGAGCTGGACGTCAGCCGCGCTGCCGATGCACAGGCCAACGCTGCCATCGCTGAAGCCCGTGCTGCGCTGGACATTGCCAAAGAAGACCTGCAAACCGTGATCATCAATCGCGGCTCGCTGGAGGCCTCGGTAGCCAATGCTGAAGCGGCTATCGAGCTGGCACGCATCGACCTGAGCAACACCCGTATTCTGGCCCCCCGTGACGGCCAATTGGGGCAGATTGGCGTGCGCCTGGGTGCCTACGTCAACTCCGGCGCGCAGTTGATGGCACTGGTACCGGACCGGTTGTGGGTCATCGCCAACATGAAAGAAACGCAGATGGTGAATGTGCGCCTTGGCCAGCCGGTCACGTTTACTGTGGATGCGCTGGGTCATGAAAAAATGCACGGGCGCGTGCAGCGGATTTCCCCTGCTACCGGCTCGGAGTTCAGCCTGCTACCGGCTGATAACGCTACCGGAAACTTCGTGAAGATCTCTCAGCGGATCCCGGTGCGGATCATTGTTGAGCCCAATCAGCCTTTGGCGAAGCGTTTGCGACCGGGGATGTCGGTGGTGGTCAGCATTGATACCAGTCAGGACGGTGAGGTGCCGGCGGATCCGGGGGGTGAATGAGGGGGCGCATCGTTTTGTGCCGCTGTTCTAGTGTACATATCCGTTTAGCGGTAACGGCTGATATTGGTTGCGCTTTTACAGCGCGTCACTTTTGGGGCCCAAAAGTAACCAAAAGGCCTTTACCCCACCCCTCGGCACCTCGCTGTCGCTCGGCATACCCGTAATCCGACATTACTGCGTGGGGCCGCCGCCACCGGCCATCCATGGCCTGAGGCGGCTAAACCGGCATCCCTGCCGGTTTGCCCCACGCAGCAATATCGAATTCCGGCCGGCGTGGTTTAACGGGGCGCTTAAGATCAAAAGCAGATCAAAAGCAAAGCGATATAGCGGTAACACCCCGGTAGGAGCGAACTTGTTCGCGAGACGTCAGCACAGCCAAAACAGGCATCGTCTGACACACCGCTTCGCAGCCTTCGGCAGCTCCTACAAAACAGCCGTAAAGTCCAACATCAGGTCGGCTGTCAGGCCGCCGCGCTTTTGATTTTGATCTGAGGCGCCCCGTTAACCACGATGGCCGAACGCAGATTCTGAAGCGTGGGTAACCCGGCAGGACGCCGGGTTAGCCGCATTGGGCCATGGATGGCCCGT
>NZ_JACONW010000027.1 GCF_014357575.1 Pseudomonas folii
GGTGGCGGCGGCCCCACGCAGTAATGTCGGATTACGGGTATGCCGAGCGACAGCGAGGCACCCAGTGGTGGGGCAAGAGCGTTTTGCTTACTTTTGCGCTCCTTTCAAAAGTGAGGCGCTGTAAAAGCGCAACCAATGTCAGCCTTCACCGCAAAAATGGATATGCACACAAGAACAAACGCATCATGGATATCAACCGCACCCTGCAAGAACGCCCTAGGACTATGCACCTTTACCGGCTGTCTTTTGCAAATTTGCACTGTTAGCATCGTGACTGTCATCTCTCGCAGCCTATAAAACAAAAACGAACAGGGAGTTTGTAATGACTGCATCTGCTTCAACTGCCCTCAAGACGCTCACCGACAACAGCATTCTGGCCGAGGTGCGCAATCACATCGGCCACCTGACACTCAATCGCCCGGCGGATCTGAACGCCATTGACCTGAGCATGGTGCGCAGTCTTCAGGCGCAACTGGACGCCTGGGCCCGGGATGACTCGGTGTACGCCGTAGTCCTGCGCGGTGCCGGAGAAAAGGCGTTTTGCGCCGGTGGCGATATTCGTTCGCTTTACGACAGCTTCAAAAATGGCGAGACCCTGCATCAGGCTTTCTTTGTCGAAGAATATGCCCTGGACCTGACTATTCACCGTTACCGCAAGCCGGTTGTCGCGCTCATGGACGGTTATGTCCTGGGGGGCGGTATGGGACTGGTGCAGGGCGCGGATCTGCGGGTGGTCACAGAGCGAAGCCGCCTGGCTATGCCGGAAGTGGCCATCGGATACTTTCCGGATGTAGGTGGCAGTTACTTTCTGCCGAGAATTCCCGGCGAGCTGGGGATTTATCTGGGGGTGACGGGCGCGCAGATCGGCGCGGCAGACGCTTTGTACTGCGGCCTGGCGGACTGGTATCTGCACAGCGACGCGCTGACAGAGCTGGACAGAAAGCTCGACCGCCTGCAATGGCGCAATCAGCCACTCAAGGATCTGCAAGGAGCGTTGGCGAAAGTCGCCAGTCAGCGCTTGCCTGATCCACCGATGGAACAACTGCGGCCCGCCATCGACCATTACTTCGCGCAGCCGGACATCACGAGCATCATCGAACAGCTGCGTGAAGTTGCCGTGTTCGACACCCATACCTGGGCTTTGAACACCGCAACGCTGATGGAGAGCCGCTCGCCACTGGCAATGGCCGTGACGCTGGAAATGCTCCGGCGCGGGCGTCATCTGTCGCTGGAGGACTGCTTCGCGATGGAGCTGCATCTGGATCGACAATGGTTTGAGCAAGGCGACCTGATCGAAGGTGTCCGCGCACTGATCATCGATAAAGACAAGAAGCCGCAATGGAATCCGCCCACTGTTCAAGCGTTAAGCGCCGAGCGTGTGCAAAGCTTTTTCAGCGGCCATGGAGATTGAGTGATGCACGATATCGAACTCACCGAAGAACAAGTCATGATCCGCGACATGGCCCGGGATTTCGCCCGCAACGAGATCGCGCCTCATGCGCAAGCCTGGGAGAAAGCTGGCTGGATTGATGACGTACTGGTCAGCAAGATGGGCGATCTGGGTTTGCTGGGCATGATCGTGCCCGAGGAATGGGGCGGTACCTACATCGACTACGTGGCCTACGCGCTGGCAGTCGAAGAAATTTCTGCTGCTGATGCCGCAACAGGCACCTTGATGAGCGTGCACAGCTCGGTGGGTTGCGGGCCGATTCTGAATTACGGCAGCCAGGAACAGAAACACACCTGGCTGGCCGAATTGGCCAGCGGGCGAGCCATTGGCTGTTTCTGTTTGACCGAACCGCATGCCGGTTCTGAAGCTCATAACTTGCGCACGCGGGCCGTGCTGCAAGGCGACGAGTGGATAATCAACGGTGCCAAGCAGTTCGTCAGCAATGGTAAACGGGCACAGTTGGCGATTGTGTTTGCGGTCACCGACCCGGAGCTGGGCAAAAAAGGCCTTTCGGCGTTTCTGGTGCCCACCGACAACCCCGGTTATGTGGTGGACCGCTCAGAACACAAGATGGGTATTCGGGCATCCGATACCTGCGCTGTGACGCTAAACAACTGCCGTATTCCTGCCGCCAATCTACTTGGCGAGCGCGGCAAAGGCCTGGCCATCGCCCTCTCGAACCTTGAAGGTGGGCGAATCGGCATTGCCGCTCAGGCGCTTGGCATCGCCCGCGCTGCGTTTGAAGCGGCGTTGACCTACGCACGGGAACGGGTGCAGTTCGACAAGCCAATCATCGAGCATCAAAGCATCTCCAACCTGCTTGCCGACATGCATACCCGCATCAATGCAACACGCTTGCTGGTCCTGCACGCAGCGCGACTGCGCAGTGCGGGCCAACCCTGTTTGTCAGAAGCATCGCAGGCCAAGTTGTTCGCCTCAGAGATGGCCGAGTCGGTCTGCTCCAAAGCGATCCAGATTCACGGTGGGTATGGCTATCTTGAGGACTATCCCGTCGAGCGCTATTACCGGGATGCCCGCATCACCCAGATCTACGAGGGTTCCAGCGAAATCCAGCGACTGTTGATTGCGCGGGAGCTGAAGCATTATCTGATCTAATCCTTGCGTGGACCGGCTTAGCCGGGAAAGGGCCGGTACAGCCGCAGCATCTCTATCGTCAGGAAGGCAGCCTTCCCGGCTAAGGCCGGTCCCACGGCAAATCAGATCATGTAGTGACTCAAAACCGCTCACGCCCCAGCAGCGTTACCAGCAAGGCCATGGAATCGGCATTGCTCATGATGATTTTGGCGCGTGCATGCGCATCATCGAGAAAGACATCCCGGGCAGCATCAATGGTCGGAGCTCCCGTCAGCTTCAGGACCCTCTGTTTAGCCCCGCCATCCTCTGATTTGAGGTCCCGCAACACTCCCTCGTCTTCGATCAGAAACAACTCATCACGAGGGGTGAGATGGGACAACTTGCTCTGGTGTTTCGCCTGCTCTCTTTTCAAACGCGCCCGATACTCGCCGGCATCTTCTAGCAGATCGAGGAACGGAAGTTCTGAATCCACATAAACGATGTCTACGGTTTTGCCGGCAATGTGCGAAAGCTCATGAATCAGTGCAGTCGCCCGGTAATGGGCACCGGTGTTAAAACCACCCAGGCGCGATTGCGCTGGTTTGAGGCGGACAAACGGTGAACAGAAATACCGCTCACTGAAAAACACCCGTTGCAATGGATCATTCGTATAAGTGAAGGCCGTCGTGCCTCGGGAGTTGAGCTTGTTGGTTCCGACCACATAACGGGGTGAAGAATGTGGCGACAGCGTAGGGTCCAGCACCAATCGGTAGATATCGGTGATCGCTTGTTTGATGGGGATGACAAGCTTGTTACTCAGGCTTGTGACCCCGAAGAAGTCTTTGATGATTTGCTCGACACGAGGATCCAGAACGCGGCGCGTGGCACGAACGGTCAGATTTTCCAGAGCGTAACGCAGGTAGATCCGTGCCTGGCGATGAGCTTCGACAATCTGCGTGGCCTTTAGCGGGTACAGACGCTGGATCTCGGCCATCCCACGAGCCTCAACGACAAAGACGTCATCGACGTTGCGATCTGTCAGATCGGTCTTGAACCGGGTAAGCGCACCACCATTGCGTCTGCTACCCAGGTCAGTATCAAATTCCCAGCGTTTGTGAGCATCCAGCCTGATCAGAGGCCCCTCTTTCTCCCCTTCAATCACACACCAGCCCTTCAGGGCTTTTTTTACCTGGAACACCCTGCCGGACACCGCGGCGTATTGCTTGAGCGTCGCCGGATCTTTGAAAACCTGGAGCGCATCATTTTTTTCCAGCTGGCTCAGTGATATATCGTGCACTTCGAACTGCCGCAGACGAATGTCCAGCTCCCGCTGCATTTGCTGATCATGCCAGTGGGATTCCGCCAGTTCCTCGGGGTCTCTGTCGCCTTCCGCCAGTAGCGAAGTCTCTCCACCCAACTGCTGACCAGTGGAGATCAGCACCAGTAATGCGGCTGCAAATTCGGCAGCCGCCTCGCCCCACTCATCATGGTTGGCCGAATTGAGTGACGAATGAAACAGGTCTTTTGCCTGCCATAACCCCAGAAGCCCGCCAACCCTTCCGGGTAAAAACGTCAGGGACTGCTCAGCCCCCAGCAGCATCAGGTAGCGCATCTCGGCGCGGTCGGCCTCAGCGGTGGTGACACTGCTTCTTTTCGCAATAAGCATCATCACCTGTTGCGCAGCACGAAACAGGCAGGACAAAAAGTTTTCCTGCGTCGCTTCGACCTTGATTTGCACAGGCCCTGGGTGAGATTCACCCAGATCGCTAACCCCCCCGACAAACCAGGAGAGACGCGGCTGCAGGAAACCTCCCCGGTTGTAGATAAATCGCACCGTTGGATCCAGGCGCTCAAGGACCAGAGCCTGCAGCTCTTCGTTGGTTTGCAGGTCGGTGAGAAAATCACTCTGGCTGGCGTATTCCTTGAAGATGTAGTCCGGATTGGCAATCATGTGCAGGATCCAGGGCCCCTCATCCTGTTTTTCCGGGCCAATCAGGTAAATCCCCGCAGCCACGTCGACGAGGTAGTCTGGAGCGGGCAGCAACTGCAGCGGGCAGAAAATAATCTTTCGGCCGTCAAGGGGCAGCCGTGCGAAGCCATCGGGCATGCTGACCACGTTTTCAATGAGGTTGTACGCCGTGCTGGTCAGCTTCCCTTCGAGCATGGACTGAAAGGCGGCGAGAAGCAGCGCACAAGGGGCTTGCTCGAGAAACTGCCCGAGGCGCTCGGCATAGTCCGGCGCGGTTTCCTTGAACTTGCCAGCCAGATATTGCTGATACCCGGTACCGATATCCAGCGTTCGCGCCAGATTGCGCACATAAATTGCGTCCAGCGAGGCAGGTAGAGGTGTCGTGCCATTAGTCGAGACACTGAGCGACGCATCCTGGAAATTGGAAAAACGATTGATGGCGAAGTCAGACAACGATTCGCTGAGGGTGCTGGTCGCCGCAGGAATTGAAGACGGCACCTGGCCGGTACCAACGGGTGCCACGGTGTAGTGAGTGAGGGTGATCGATATTTGCTCGGGATCAAGTTGTGCGGTGGGGTAATCCTTCTCTAGCCGCTCTCGCAGTTGCACGACGGTGTACTGATCCAGACTGGAGAGCGACACGATTCTCTGCTTCGAGGTGTAAAGCTGCCAGAAGCGCACCATCAATTCTCTGAACGCCAGCAAATCGCGTTCAGAAGCCTTTTTCAGCCAGTCAGGCAAACGTCCGGCCAGCAACGAGAACTCCAGCTGGCCAGACAACGTATCTATCACGGTACGCGCCTTGTCGTCTGATTCCATGGGAACCAGCATTTTTTTCAGCAGCCCGGCGTCGGCTTGCCATTCAACTGCCGTACGGTAAACCGCTTCGATGCCAAGGCATTGCCTGCGCCATTCGTCATCCACCAGATGCTTGATAAAATCATTTTCGACCCGCGCCAGGCTGACAGTAATGGGTTGGCTGAGGCCTTGCCTGAAGTAATTATGGAGCCTGTGCCGGTCAGCTTCGGCCACCAGGGCCAACCACCTGTCTCGAGACTCGGGATAGGCCAGCCTGGCATTGAGATCCAGTTGAAGGTCACTGAGGCTTTCGAACTCCCGCAAGCCAAGCACCGCCGAACATTGCAGCGGCTTCCCATCGCCATTCAATGGCTGCTGAAGGATAAAGACATTGGTGAGCTTTATCGGAGGCTGATTACTGTCATAAACAAGAAACGGAACCGAGACTTCGACGGCCTCGAAACCAAAGTGCTCGCGCAGTTTGAACACCGGCCGATCAAGAACCTGCTGAAGCATGCCCAGCCCGTGACTGCTCACCTCTCGGGCTTTGCCGTGCATGCTCAAGGCCAGCCTGAGCAACCCCTCCCGAATCAACCGCGAGGCATTGGCCGAAATGACGCTGGAGCCGGCTACCCGCAGGTGTGATCCGTGAAAGCTTCTGATCTGCCGGAAATATTCGCCGGTGAATGCTCTTTGCGCGCGATCCATCACGTGATTGAGCAAATCAGGTGTCAGCCACGTCAGATGCCGGGAGTACACCGAATCAAGCGGGTCAAAATAAACAAGGCAATCCTGCGAGACCTTTGCCTGGCGGTGGCCGGTCACCCGCTCGACCAGTAACACCACCAGACTGACAACGCTGTCGTCGTCCTCGCGATACCACATGCGCTGGGCATCGACAGCGTCATCGTGCAGTACCGAAAAATACCGGTTCAGCAATCGGCGAGCGCAATCCGTAACAGCGGGATGAGCATCGAGAATACTGTCAATCCGCATGCGTGTATCACGCAGATAAGTCGCCCAAAGTAACGGCGCGGCGTTGCCTGCATCCTTGAGATGGATATCCAGTGAGGACATTCTGGACGGCGAACTGAAGCTGGACCAGAGTTCCTCGGAGCTTTCCATCTCTTTGCTCCATGACTTGGCGTCATCTGGGAGCAAGAGCCGGGGATCGAGCAATCTACGGATATCGAGCGCTCCAGCAACGGCTACCGACGCGTGAGCAGGCGATTTGAAACCCAGTTTGAGAATGCTCGCGAGGTTGCGCTTTTGCAGCGCAATGACCGAATCCACGAGCCTGATGAAGGGCGTTTTGCTCACCGGGTCGAGACGTAAATGCACGTTCCCCTGAGCGCGCAGCAACAGGTCGTCATCAAGCGATGTGTAGCCGAGAACTTCTGCTCGACCTTCGATCCTGAAAAAGTACTCAGCGACGGCTCCGACGCTGCTGAAGCGCCGCAAGCCCGGTTTCGCGCTGTACAGAAAAACGTCCGGCAGTTCACTCGAGCTGAAACCGATCAAGATAACGCCTGCCAGCTTGAGCGGGTCCTGATTGTGTATCGCGATGGATAACCGCGACATCTCGACCTCGTGCGATACGCTTTCACCCGGTTGGCACAGTGATTTGAGCGCGGCGTATTCCGCCGCAGTGACGGTGCCGTCCTGTCGGCTGCTCAGCAAATGCTGACGGAAACACCCGATAAAAGCCTGTCCTGCCAGATCCCGGAGGCTCATGTCGCCCTCTATCGGGGTACGCCAGTAATCCTCCAGCAGGTTTTCATAGACACCGACCAGCCCGCTGCTGCTGGTGACCGCTCGTTGCCAGGATCTTGCCTCGTCCCCCGCCAGTTCCCGCCCCTCGCTGTCCAGCCACTGCTGACGTATACCGATGCCCAGCGGCCTCCCGCACCAGGCCCTGGTCGCCACGTCGACCAGAGTCTGCGTACCCAAAGTGACACCATCCTGTTTCGAACTGTCCAGCTGCTTCACCTGAGCAATATGGGTCAGCACGTTGATCGTCGTCCCTGGAAAACGCGTATCGACCTCTTGTTGCAGGTTATGGCCTATGGCCTTCTGCAACGAGGGTACACGCTGCAAGTGTTCAGCCATTTGTTGGAGCTGCTGCGCCTGCTGATCAATGATTGCGAACATGCGCTGCTCGGACAGCCGTCCTTCAATCAGCTCATACTCGAATTGATTCGGATCGCCATATTGCAGGCCATACCGGGTCGTCAACCCGGCCACTAATGCCTGACGATCATCGAATCGCTCTACACCGTTCAGGGCCGTGCACAGATAAACCTCAGGTGTGAGGTTTTTCGAGTCACTGATCAACAGCGCGCCTGCCAGTTCGGCATGCATCAGCCCGCCGTCGCCACGGGACAGCAAATCAACCCGCGGCGCGGTGGCCTCCTCGTCCTGCGGATCAATGAGCAATCGAAGCCAGGTGGCTTGCGGATCAGTGATGCGCTCCGCCTGAAGCGCATCGTCGATGTCCTGGGAAAATCGTGAGTCAAGCGACCCGGAATAAAACCAGGGTGAGTCTGTAGCTGACATGACAAGTTCCTTTTGCAATAAAAACCCATCGCCACTCAGGGCGATGGATTGAAAGAGCGAAGGAGCTTATCGGGGGCTAAATCATTACCGACGGTACATAAAGCAGTGTATTGCCAATATCAGACCACTCAGGCTTTGTGGTTCTGCTCGACCCAGGTCGCATAGGCATTGATGAAGGTTTGCAGGAAAGGCTTGGTCTGCTCGGAGAGCGTCCCCGCTGCATCGAAGAATGTCCCGGCATTGCCCAGATAGGCCTCCGGCTGCTGCAAGCACGGTACGTTTAGAAAGACCAGGGCCTGACGCAGATGATGGTTGGCACCGAACCCGCCGATGGCGCCTGGTGAAGCACTGATCACCGCACCGGGCTTGCCACTCCAGGCGCTTTTACCGTAAGGACGCGAGCCCACGTCAATGGCGTTCTTCAGGGCACCCGGAACCGATCGATTGTATTCAGGTGTCACGAACAACACGCCATCGGCTGCGCTGATTTGCTGACGGAACGCCGTGTAGCTCTCGGGGCTTGAAGTAGCCGTGTCGATGTCTTCGTTGTACAGCGGCAAATCACCGATTTCGACAATCTTCAGTTGCAGGCTGGCCGGGGCCAGGTCAGCGAGGGCCAGAGCGATCTTACGGTTGATGGAATCAGCGCGCAGACTGCCCACTACTACGGCGATTGAGTAAACCTGACTCATGAATATTTCCTTCAACGTATGAAAAGAGCCACTAGTTATAGATCAAGTCGCGGCCAAGGTGCAGATTGCATTGCTGTGATTGAGCATTAAACAGCACAAACAGCCCAAAATCCGGCCATGACTATTTTTTAATCGCGGGCAAACTCCACGGCCAAACAGCGGTCTACTTCGCTTGATTGCGTACTGCGCACGACGTTTTGTCAGAGTCATGCAAGATGTGAACCCGACGCTCGATGCGCAGTGTTAGCATGCAACAGTAAACATGCGGTTATCTTCAGAGGTTACAAAGCAAATGGCTTCAATCAAGGTTGGACAATTTCATGCACGCGATGCCGAAGGCCGTGTTTATTCGGTGCATGAGTTCCGGGAACAGCTGTCTGAAGCGAGTGGCACGGAGCCTGTTTCAATCTACAAGCTGGCGATTGGCGACCGGGTCAACCATCTGGGTGGCGATGAGTTTCAGCTGGTCCAGTCCGGCATAACCATGACTCGTACGTCCTGATACGGTCGGCGGTCTGGAGGAGCGATCCGGTTCTCACAGGCTCTGCTCATGACGTGGGACCGGCTTTAGCCGGGAAGAGGCCGGTATAACCACAGACATTTCATCGTCTTCCCGGTTACGCGCAACTCGTAGGAGCGGCTTCAGCCGCGAGCAGATCGATGCGCCAGCAGTGTCTGTGTGGCTTGATATTCAGCCCTCCCGGCTAAAGCCGGTCCTACGGCTAGGCACAGCTGGTCAGCTAAACAATAGATACCAGAAGATCGCGGATTCGCGTGTCTGAGGGTCGATGGCGCGGTAACGCAGGTGGTCTACCCCACCGACAACGAATCCATACTGCTCGTATAACCGGCAAGCAGCCAGGTTGTTGTTCTGGGTTTCCAGCATGATGCCTGGCAAATTCTGCTTGCGCGTCCAGAACTGCGCGACATCCAGCAGCGACCGCGCCACACCGTTACGGCGCGCCGATGCATCGACGGCCAACTCGTCGACGTGCGCAAAACCGTTCCAGTGCCGACTCAGGACCATGTGCCCTACGGCACGCTCGTCCAGCCAGGCAACCATCACCGTGCTGTCGGCGGCGTCCCGATGGTCGCAAAATTCCTGAGAGTCGATGCCATAGTTTTTGCTGTAAGGCTCGACCGCTTCGACCTGCCATTGCTCAACACGCTGCCCCACTTGCACCGCCGCATAACCGCTGACCGTGAAAGTGAATTCGCTGTTGAGGATGTAGTCCTCGAAGCATTCGTCTGCAACGCGAATGCTCAGTGCCGGATTAGCCAAGTTCGTGAGTCCATTCAGTTGCCAATGAATCGGTCGAGCGTTGCGTTACGCCTGTCGGGCAGCGGCTGCGGCTTCCTGTAACTGCACCCACAACGCCGGGGCGCCAGCTGCCTTGGCAATGGCCGCCATGCGCACATCGTGTTCGGCCAGGTCGTTTTCACTGGCACGAATGACACGGCATGGCTGACGGTCAGCCGGCAAACGACGAATTTCGGTTGCCGTATTACCTGAACCTTCACCAGAACCATTGCCGTCACTGGCGTTACCTGCCAGCGACAGACTGGTCTGGCCGCCGGTCATGGTCAGATAGACGTCAGCGAGAATCTCGGAGTCGAGCAATGCGCCGTGCAATTCACGGCCGGAGTTGTCGACGCCATAACGTTTGCACAACGCATCGAGGCTGTTGCGCTGACCCGGGTGACGCTCACGGGCCATCATCAAGGTGTCGAGCACGGTGCAGTGCTGAGTGATATCAGCTCTGTCCTGCTGACCGATCAGGGCAAATTCGTTGTTGATGAAGCCAACGTCGAACGCCGCGTTGTGAATGATCAGTTGCGCACCTTTGATGAATTCGAAGAACTCATCCGCCACTTCAGCGAAGCGCGGCTTGCCGACCAGAAATTCGTTGGTGATACCGTGGACGCCGATAGCGCCTTCGTCACTTTCCCGGTCCGGTTGCAGATACACGTGGAAATGCCGCCCGGTGAGGCGGCGGCCCATCAGTTCGACGCAACCGATCTCGATCACCCGGTGGCCATCGGTGACCGGCATACCGGTCGTTTCGGTATCGAGTACTACGCTACGCATGTTTGATGCCTCTTACTTCATCCACACCACGGTTGGCCAACTGGTCTGCCCGTTCGTTACCAGGGTGACCAATGTGGCCGCGGACCCATTTCCAGGTCACGGTGTGGCGATTGACTTGTTCATCCAGCAGTTTCCAGAGATCGGCGTTCTTGACCGGTTCCTTGGCAGCCGTTTTCCAGCCGCGCTTCTTCCAGTTGACCATCCACTCGGTGATGCCTTTCATCACGTACTGCGAATCGGTCACCAGCAGAACTTCGCAGGGACGCTTGAGTTCTTCCAGGCCGCGAATGGCACCCAGCAGCTCCATGCGGTTATTGGTGGTATTGGCTTCGCCGCCCCACAGTTCCTTTTCAACGCCCTTGCAGACCAGCAACGCGCCCCAGCCGCCAGGCCCGGGATTGCCCTTGCAGGCGCCATCAGTGAACAGTTCAACGGTATCGCTCATTACAAACATCCAGAATGGGTTGGCTTTGCTATTCAGGCTCGCACGTGTCTCGGTTGACCTTGGCCATGGGCAGCGGGATCAGCTTGCCCATGGGCTCGCGGCGTAACTCCCGCAAAGGTCGCAATCCTACCACCAGCTTGCGTGCAACCAATAAATAGAAGCCGCCGCCGGGGCTTTGCCAGCCATCGCCGAGACGCTCCAGACCAGAGAGACGTGCTTGCCAGCTCGCGGCAGCAAGCGGCGGACGATAGCACCCGAAGCGGCGCTTCTCCAGCGCGAAGCCCAGCAGATTCAGCCAGTCGGCGACCCTTGACGGGGAAATGCAGCGAGCCTTGTGCAACGCGTCTTTGGCAAAAACATGCCGCAGGCCCCACGTGCTCCAGGGGTTGATACCAACAATCAACAAATGGCCGCCGGGCCGCACGCTGCTGGCTGCCTCGCGCAACAAACCGTGGGGTGACAGGCAGAAATCCAGACCGTGCTGCATGACCACGACGTCGGCGGCATGCTCGCTGAGGGGCCAGGCCTGTTCTTCACAGACAATCTCCACCCCGGGCAAGGGCGCGCCCAGGCGCACATTGCGCTGAACCTGCTGTGCAGCGGGCGGTGTTTCGGCCGAAGGACCGTAATGCACCAGATAACCCCCAAAAAAGCGCCCGAGTTCTTCTTCCAGAACCCGCCGCTCCTCATGCAATAAAAGCTGGCCCAACGGGCCTGACAGCCAGTCGCGCGCTGAACTGATCAGCGCCAGCCACTCGGGATCAGCCTGCGCGAATGCTTCATCGGTCATGTGTGATCCTCGCATCGAGCGTCATCAGACTCTAAGATGCCTCATTGTTTCCAGCTAAGCGAACTGCGCCATGATACAGATTGATGCCCTGCCGGCTTTTACCGACAACTACATCTGGTTGTTACAAGATCCTTCCAGCAAACGCTGTGCTGTGGTGGATCCGGGCGATGCTGCACCGGTCATCGAGTGGCTGGAGCAACATCCGGACTGGACCCTGAGCGATATCCTGATCACTCACCATCACCACGACCATGTGGGCGGCGTCGCGCAACTCAAACAACGCACGGGCGCCCAGGTCGCCGGTCCTGCGACGGAAAACATTCCGGCGCGGGACATCAGCCTTGCCGATCGCGATCAAATCAACGTACTGGGGCTGGATTTCGACGTCATTCTCGTACCTGGCCACACCCTTGGCCACATTGCTTTTTACCACGCAAGGTCAGAGAAGCCGTTGTTGTTCTGTGGCGACACACTTTTCGCGGCGGGTTGTGGGCGTCTGTTCGAGGGCACACCAGTACAAATGCACCAGTCGCTGGGTCGCCTGAACGAATATCCAGATGACACGCTTGTGTACTGCACTCACGAATACACACTGAGTAATCTGCGCTTCGCCCAAGCGGTTGAGCCTCACAACACCCACATTGCAGAGCGCCTGGCACAAGTCAGCCAGTGGCGCAGTGAAAATCGCATCAGCCTGCCGTCAAATCTTGCTCTGGAACGTCTCACAAACCCGTTCATTCGCACCAGTGAAACATCTGTTAAACAAAAAGCGGACGAACGGACCGGGACCGATAATCAGTCGCCAAGCGAGATTTTTGCTGCCCTGAGGGCCTGGAAGGATACGTTCTAAAAAGCGCGACCTGGACCCTGAAAGTTCTCAAAGGTTGACCATTGGCAGGGGGGTTTCTAGAATCGCCCGACATTTTCGCCTGGAACTATCTCCCAGCCAATGTCGTCATCTATACGCAGCACCCTTAATTCAGACGCATTGACTCGGTTAGCTCAGGCTATTGCCGTAGCCGTGAGCGCCACGCTCGCCGGCTGCCAGACCACTAGCCACGTCGAACCCAGCAGTAGCCACCGCACGCCCAATCTGGCCGCGGGCATCAAGCAAAAACCGATCTTTCTCTCTCATAAACCGGCCCCACTTGCGCCACCGCAAGATGTCTGGGAGCGCATGCGTCAGGGCTTCCAGTTGCAACAAGGCAACGGCCTGAACCCTCGCATTGACCAGCAACGCCTCTGGTTCGCCAACAACCCGTCGTTCCTTGAGAACGCCGGTGAACGCGGCAGTCTGTACATGCACTACATCGTTGAACGCCTCGAAGAGCGCAATATGCCGCTTGAGCTGGCGCTGCTTCCGGTCATCGAAAGCGCCTACAACCCCATGGCGGTCTCCCGAAGTCAGGCAGTAGGTCTGTGGCAGTTCATCCCGTCCACCGGGCGTTACTTCAACCTGCGTCAAACCAACTTCTACGACGGTCGCCGTGACATTCAGGCGTCCACCGTTGCCGCACTGGATTACCTGACACGTCTGCACGATATGTTCAACGGCGACTGGCTTCTGGCACTGGCGGCTTATAACGCGGGTGAAGGCACGGTCAGCCGGGCTATAGAGCGTAACGACAAGCTCGGTCTGCCGACCGACTACTGGAATTTGCCTCTGCCCCAGGAAACCAAGGACTACGTGCCCAAACTGCTGGCGCTGTCCCAAGTGGTGCTGGCACCCGAAGCCTATGGCGTCAACCTTAATCCAATCGCCAACGAACCGTATTTCGACGTTGTAGAACTGAATCAGCGCGTGGACCTTTCCAAGGTCGCCGCCATGGCCAACATCGACGAAGACGAACTGATCCAGCTCAATCCCGCTTACAAGAAGCGCATGACCATCGATGGTCCCAAGCATCTGCTGGTGCCAACGGCCAAGACGCAACTGCTGACCGCCAGCCTGTCGAACATGCAACCTCAGGAGTTGGTGGACTGGAAGCAGTACCGGGTTCGCAAGGGCGACACACTCGCCAGCCTAGCCAGCCGCTATCAGGTTTCAGTCGACTCGCTGAAAAGCACCAACGGTCTGTCCAGCAACAATTTGCGCCTGGGGCAATCGTTGAGCATTCCGACTCAGCCGGGCATGACGCCTTCAAAACCGGTATTCGAAGAGTTGGCGCGTAACGAAAAACCAGCTCGCAGCAGAAACTACACGGTCAAGAGCGGTGAAAACCTGTCGATCATCGCCAAGGCGAACAAGGTCGATGTCAAGGATCTGCAGCGCTGGAACAAGCTTTCCGGGCAGAACCTCAAGGTCGGTCAGACCCTGGTAATGCAGGACAACACCCCGAAAGCCAGAAGCACGGCGACCGCCAGTGCCGCTCCGGCTGACAAGAAGTCCATGCAGTACAAGATCCAGAAAGGCGACTCGATGTACCTGGTTGCCAAACGCTTCAACGTGGAGATGCAACATCTCAAGCGCTGGAACCCGCGCAGCGGCTCGGCTCTCAAGCCGGGTCAGACGTTGACGGTTTATCTGCCGCATTGATCGCATTGTCAAACCTGGCTATCGACCTGTGGGAGGTTCCATGTTCGCCTGCGAGCGGACGTGGGACCGGCTTTAGCCGGGAAAGCGGTATTCCTGAAGCCTTATTATCAGTGAGTGTTCCGGACTCTTCCCGTCTAAAGCCGGTCCCACGACATTGCACAAGCACCGCTCCCACAGAAGCCGCGCGCCAACAGGCTCTCCACTCCACCCTTTTTCCTGTCGATACAAGCTGTTACTGTTGACGACCCAAAAGCCCAAGCCGTCTGGATCGTGATACGTCCCTTCCTGCTCATCATCAGCCTGGCCTTGAGCTTTCCCGTCTACGCGGCCATCAGCGAGAGTCATGGCTACGCGCAGTTCGGTGTTCTCAAGTATCCAGCCAGTTTTACGCATTTCGACTGGGTAAACCCCGAGGCGCCGAAAGGTGGCACCTTGAGAATGATGGCTTTTGGCTCGTTCGACACGCTCAACCCTTATACCTTCAAGGGCAGCAGCCCGATTTCGACGGCCAATTTCCTGCAGTACGGCGTCAATGAGCTGAACGAGCCGTTGATGGTGGGCACTGGTCAATACGATCCCTCCGGCGACGAACCGACTTCAAGCTATGGCCTGATCGCACAAAGTGTCGAGTTCAGTGAAGATCGCAGCTGGGTAGTCTTCAACATCCGCCCGCAGGCCCGCTTCCATGACGGCAAGCCAATCACTGCCTACGACGTGGCGTTCTCCTATCGCACCCTGCTCAAAGACGGCCATCCTCAGTACCGCACCGCCCTTCAGGAAGTGCAGCGAGTCGATATTCTCAATCGCCACCGCATTCGTTTTGTCTTCAAACGCACGGGCAATCCACTGTTGATCCTGCGTTTGGGCGAGTTGCCGGTTCTGCCTCAACACTATTGGAAAGATCGTGACTTCAAAGCCACGACCTTCGAGCCACCACTGGGCAGTGGGCCGTACCGGATTACCAAGGTGCAACCCGGTCGGCAACTGGTCTTCGAGCGGGTCAAGGATTACTGGGGCAAGGATCTCGCGGTCAATCGTGGCAAATACAACTTTGACCGGGTTGAAGTCGAGTTCTATCGCGACAGCGACGTCGCCTTCGAAGCCTTCAAAGCAGGCGAGTTCGACATCTACATCGAGCATCAGGCCAAGAACTGGTCCACGGGCTACAACTTCCCGGCCGTGGCCAACGGCCAGGTCATCAAGGCGCAGATCGAGCACAAGATCCCGACCCAGACGCAGGGTCTGTTCATGAACACCCGGCGCGCCATGTTCGCCGACGTACGGGTACGTGAAGCACTGGGGCTGATGTTCAACTTCGAATGGACCAATCGCACCCTGTTCAGCGATGCCTATTCGCGTACCACCAGCTACTACCCCAACAGCGAATTTTCCGCCACCGGCCTGCCTACCGGTGCCGAATGGCTGCTGCTATCGGCGTATCGCGAGCAATTGCCTCCCAGCCTGTTCACCCAGCCGTTTACGGTGTCGAAAACCGACGGTGGCGGCATTCCGCGTGAAACCCTGCGCAAGGCCTTGAAGCTGTTTGGCGACGCGGGCTGGAAGCTGTCGGATCACGGTCTGGTGAATGCCAAAGACCAGCAACTGCGTTTCGAGATCCTGCTGGTCAACCCAAGCCTTGAACGTATCCAGCAGCCTTTTATTGAAGACCTGCGCCGGATCGGCATTGACGCCCGCTTACGCACGGTCGACCGTGCGCAGTACAAGCAGCGCCTGGACCAGTTCGATTTCGACATGATCAGCATGACCATGGCGCAGACCCTCAGCCCCGGCCTGGAACAGTGGCAGTACTTCCACTCCAGTCAGGCCGCAATCAAGGGCAGCAAGAATTACGCGGGCGTCGCCAGTCCTGTAGTCGACGGCCTGCTCAATCAACTGCTCGCCGCGCAGACCCGGGATTCGCAAGTGGCGGCCGCCCGCGCGCTGGATCGCGTCCTGCTGTCACAGCACTACATGATCCCCAACTGGTATCTGAACAATCATCGCCTGGCGTACCGCAACCGGTTCGCCATGGTCACCACCCCGCCCTACACCCTGGGTTTGCGTGCGTGGTGGATAAAGCCTCTGGAGAAGACCCAATGAACCCGTTGCGTTCCCTGCTCAAGCAGGCTGGCGGCCTGTTGCTGGTCGGTATTGCCTGCACCGCCCAGGCTGCGCCCCAGCACGCCCTGACGCTCTATGACGAGGCGCCGAAGTACCCCGCCAACTTCAAGCACTTCGACTATGTGAACCCGGATGCGCCCAAGGGCGGCACCATTCGCCAGGCAGGTTTTGGCAGCTTCGACAGCCTCAACCCGTTTATCAACAAGGGCACGCCCGCCGAAGACCTTGGCCTGGTCTACGACACACTGGCCCGTTCCAGCCTGGATGAGCCTCTGACCGAATACGGGTTGATCGCCAGCAAGATTGAAAAAGCACCGGACAACACCTGGGTGCGTTTTTATCTGCGTCCCGAAGCACGCTTCCATGACGGTCACCCGATTCGCGCCGAAGACGTGGAGTTTTCCTTCAATACCTTGATGAAAGATGGCTCCCCGATGTACCGGGCGTACTACGCCGGGGTAGACAAGGTAGTCGTCGAGGATCCGCTGCGGGTCCTGTTCAAGTTCAAGAACAGCGACAGCCGCGAATTACCGCTGATCATCGGACAGCTGCCGGTGTTGCCCAAACATTTCTGGGCCACACGTGAGTTCAACAAAGGCAATCTCGAGTTTCCGTTGGGCAGCGGCCCGTACAAGGTCGCCGAAGTCAAAGCCGGGCGCCTGGTTCGTTATGAACGGGTCAAGGACTATTGGGCCAAGGACTTGCCGGTCAACCGCGGCCAGTACAACTTCGATGTGATGAGTTACGACTACTATCGCGACAGCGACGTGGCGTTGCAGGCCCTCAAGGCCGGTCAATACGACTACCGCATGGAAAATACCGCGAAAAACTGGTCCGCAGCCTATGACATCCCTGCCGTGCGCGAAGGCCGGTTGATCAAGGAAGAACTGCCAAACGGCAACCCGCAGGGGATGCAGGGCTTCGTCTTGAATTTGCGCCGCCCGATGTTCCAGGACCCGAAAGTGCGTGAAGCGCTGACGCTGCTGTTTGATTTCGAATGGACCAACAAGCAGTTGTTCAACGGCTCCTACACGCGCACCAAAAGCTACTTCGACAATTCGGAAATGGCCTCCAGCGGCCTGCCCTCTGCCGCGGAGTTGAAGCTTCTCGAGCCGTTGCGCGGCAAGATTCCTGATCGGGTGTTCACGGATGAATTCGTGCTGCCAACCACCGACGGAAGCGGCATAATTCGTCCGCAAATGCGCCGTGCTTACCAGTTGCTGCAAGAAGCAGGCTGGCGCATCAAGGACGACCACATGACCGACGCGCAGGGTAATCCGGTCAAACTGGAATTCCTGATGGCGCAAACCGCCTTTGAGCGGGTCATGCTGCCTTACAAGCGCAACCTCAAGGACCTCGGTATCGAACTGACCATCCGCCGCGTGGATGTCGCCGAATACATGAACCGCCTGCGTTCGCGAGACTACGACATGATTGTCAGCAGTTATCCGCAATCTTCGTCGCCGGGTAACGAGCAACGTGAGTTTTTCCATTCGGTGAGCGCCGACCGCGCTGGCAGCCGCAACTTCATGGGCCTCAAAGACCCGGCAGTCGATACGCTGGTGGATGGCCTGATCAACGCCGACTCGCGGGAAAATCTGATCGCCCACACCCGAGCTCTGGATCGCGTGCTGCTGTGGGGCTTCTACATGGTGCCCAACTGGCACATCAAGAGCTGGCGCATCGTCTACTGGGACCACCTGGCGCATCCGGAGGCCAAGGCCTTGTCGGATATCGGACTGACCAATTGGTGGGTAAAACCGGATGTGAAGCCTGCACCGCCGCAGCAACCTGTCCCCGATGCAGACGCCGAGAAGGAGGAGCGCTGACATGCTGGCTTATATCCTGCGACGTCTGCTGCTGATTATCCCGACGCTGTTCGGCATCCTCCTGATCAACTTCGTGATCATCCAGGCCGCGCCCGGTGGCCCGGTAGAGCAAATGATCGCCAAGCTCGAAGGCTTCGAGGGCGCCACCACGCGAATCGCAGGTGGCGGCTCCGAAGTCTCGGTGGCTGGCTCCAACTATCGCGGCGCACAAGGTCTTGACCCGGCCCTGGTGAAAGAAATCGAGAAGATGTACGGCTTCGATAAATCGGCGCCGGAACGTCTATGGATCATGATCAAGAACTACGCCCATCTGGACTTCGGCGACAGCTTCTTCCGTGACGCCAAGGTGGTCGACCTGATCATCGAAAAGATGCCAGTGTCCATTTCCCTCGGGTTATGGAGCACCCTGATCATGTACCTGGTGTCGATCCCGCTGGGGATCGCCAAAGCAACCCGACACGGCAGCCATTTCGACGTCTGGACCAGCTCGGCAATCATCGTCGGTTACGCAATCCCGGCCTTCCTGTTCGCTATCCTGCTGATCGTGATGTTTGCCGGGGGCAGCTACTTTGACTGGTTCCCGTTACGCGGCCTGACTTCGAACAACTTCGACGAGCTGAGCACAGGCGGCAAGATTCTCGATTACTTCTGGCACCTGGTACTGCCGGTTACCGCGCTGGTGATCGGCAACTTCGCGACCATGACGCTACTGACCAAAAACAGTTTCCTCGACGAAATCGGCAAGCAGTACGTGACCACTGCCAAGGCCAAGGGCCTGAGCAACAACCGCGTGCTCTACGGCCACGTGTTCCGCAACGCGATGCTGCTGGTGATTGCCGGTTTCCCGTCGGCGTTCATCAGCATTTTCTTTACCGGCTCCCTGCTGGTGGAAGTGATCTTCTCCCTCGACGGCCTGGGCCTGATGAGTTTCGAAGCCGCCATCAACCGCGACTATCCCGTGGTGTTCGGCACGCTGTTTATCTTCACCCTGCTTGGGCTGGTGGTGAAACTGATCGGGGACATCACCTACACACTGGTGGACCCGCGCATCGACTTCGAAAGCAGGAAGCATTGATATGAAGTTGTCTCCTCTGAATCGTCGACGCTTCGAGCGTTTCAAGGCCAACAAGCGCGGCTGGTGGTCCCTGTGGCTGTTCCTGATCCTGTTCGTCCTGAGTCTGGGCGCGGAACTGATCGCCAACGACAAACCGCTGGCCATACGGTACGACGGCGCGTGGTACTTCCCGGTACTCGAGCGCTATCCAGAAACCACCTTCGGTGGCGAATTCCCGCTGGAAGCCAATTACAAAAGCCCCTACATCAAGGAACTGCTTGAAGCCAAAGGCGGCTGGACATTGTGGGCACCGATCCCTTTCAGCTACCAGAGCATCAATTACGACCTGAAAGTCCCCGCCCCTGCCCCGCCCTCATCGGAAAACCTGCTCGGCACGGATGACCAGGGGCGAGACGTACTGGCCCGGGTGATCTACGGTTTCCGCATTTCGGTGCTGTTCGCCCTGACCTTGACCGTACTCAGCTCAATCATCGGCGTCATCGCCGGTGCCTTGCAGGGTTTCTACGGCGGTTGGGTGGACCTGGTAGGCCAGCGTTTCCTGGAAGTCTGGTCCGGATTGCCGGTCCTCTACCTGCTGATCATTCTTGCCAGCTTCGTGCAGCCCAACTTCTGGTGGTTGCTGGGCATCATGCTGCTGTTTTCCTGGATGAGCCTGGTGGATGTGGTGCGCGCCGAGTTCCTGCGCGGGCGCAATCTGGAATACGTGCGTGCCGCCCGTGCGCTGGGCATGGAGAATGGCGCGATCATGTTCCGCCACATTCTGCCCAACGCCATGGTCTCGACCATGACCTTCATGCCGTTTATCCTCACCGGCGCCATCGGTACCCTCACTGCGCTGGACTTCCTTGGCTTTGGTTTGCCCGCCGGGTCGCCGTCACTGGGCGAGCTGGTTGCCCAGGGTAAATCCAACTTGCAGGCCCCATGGCTGGGCATCAGCGCCTTCGCGGTCCTGGCCCTGATGTTGAGCCTGCTGGTATTTATCGGCGAGTCCGCCCGCGATGCTTTCGACCCAAGGAAATGAAATGAACAATGACAATCTGATCGAGATCCGCGATCTGGCCGTCGAGTTCGTGTCCGGCGAAGGCTGTCAGCGCGTGGTCGAAGGCATCAATTTTGATATCCGCCGGGGCGAAACCCTGGCGCTGGTGGGTGAAAGCGGCTCAGGTAAATCGGTCACCGCCCACTCGATCCTGCGTCTGCTGCCTTACCCGCTGGCCCGCCACCCAAGCGGCACTATCCGCTATGCCGGTCAGGACCTGTTGACCCTGGACGAGAGAAAACTGCGCAAGATTCGCGGTAATCGCATCGCGATGATCTTCCAGGAGCCGATGACCTCGCTGAACCCATTACAGTCGATCGAGAAGCAGATCAATGAAGTCCTCGGCCTTCATAAAGGTCTGACCGGCAAGGATGCGACCCGCCGCACCCTTGAACTGCTGGAGCTGGTGGGCATCCCCGAACCCGTGAAACGCCTGAAAGCCCTGCCCCATGAGTTATCGGGCGGCCAACGGCAACGGGTGATGATCGCCATGGCGCTGGCCAACGAGCCGGAACTGCTGATTGCCGACGAGCCAACCACAGCGCTGGACGTCACGGTACAACTGAAAATCCTCGAACTGCTCAAGGAACTGCAGGCACGTCTGGGCATGGCGTTGCTGCTGATCAGCCATGACTTGAACGTTGTGAAGCAAATAGCCAACCGCGTATGTGTCATGCAGCGCGGTTGCATCGTCGAACAAGCGTCCTGTGACGAATTGTTTCGTTCGCCCCAGCATCCGTACACCAAAATTCTGCTCAGCGCAGAGCCCAGCGGCGGCCCGGCGGCCAACCCGGCGGGCGCACCGCTGCTGGAAGTGGAGGATCTGCGGGTCTGGTTTCCGATCAAGAAAGGCCTGCTCAAACGCACCGTCGATCACGTCAAGGCAGTGGACGGCATCCACTTCAGCCTGCCCAAAGGGCAAACGCTGGGGATTGTCGGTGAAAGCGGCTCGGGCAAATCGACGTTGGGCTTGGCGATTCTTCGTCTGATCGGTAGCCAGGGAGTCATCCGTTTCCAGGGCGAAACGCTAGACTGCCTGTCGCAGCAACAGATTCGTCCGTTGCGTCGACAGATGCAGGTGGTTTTTCAAGACCCGTTTGGCAGCTTGAGCCCGCGGATGTCGGTGGGTGAAATCGTTGGCGAAGGCCTGCGTATCCATCGCATGGGCACAGCGGCCGAACAGGAAACTGCAATTATCGAAGCACTCAGAGAGGTAGGACTGGATCCGGAAACCCGGCACCGCTACCCTCACGAGTTCTCCGGTGGGCAACGGCAGAGAATCGCCATTGCCCGGGCACTGGTATTGAAACCGGCGCTGATTCTGCTGGACGAGCCCACTTCGGCGCTCGACCGGACAGTGCAGCGTCAGGTAGTCGAGCTACTGCGCTCGCTGCAAACCAAGTACAACCTGACGTATTTGTTTATCAGCCATGACCTGGCTGTCGTCAAAGCCCTCAGCCACCAATTGATGGTGGTCAAGCAGGGTCAAGTGGTCGAACAGGGGGATGCGCAAGAAATCTTTGCCGCACCGCAACATTCTTATACACAGCAGTTACTGGAAGCCGCCTTTTTGGCACCAGTAGCTGTCGATTAACCTGAAGAGGAACAACACATGGGTTTTCTCGCCGGTAAGCGCGTCCTGATCGTCGGTGTCGCTAGCAAACTGTCCATCGCATCCGGCATCGCTGCCGCCATGCATCGCGAGGGTGCAGAGCTTGCCTTCACCTACCAGAACGACAAACTCAAAGGTCGCGTCGAAGAATTCGCCGCTGGCTGGGGTTCGGGCCCTGAGCTGTGCTTCCCTTGTGACGTCGCCAGTGACGAAGAAATCGCCAAGGTCTTTGAAGACCTGAGCAAGAAATGGGATGGCCTGGACGTGATCGTTCACTCCGTTGGCTTCGCTCCAGGTGACCAGCTGGATGGCGACTTCACCGACGCCACTACCCGCGAAGGTTTCCGCATCGCTCACGACATCAGCGCCTACAGCTTCGTGGCATTGGCCAAAGCCGGTCGCGAAATGATGAAAGGCCGCAATGGCAGCCTGCTGACTCTGTCGTACCTGGGTGCCGAGCGCACCATGCCGAACTACAACGTGATGGGTATGGCCAAGGCCAGCCTGGAAGCCGGTGTACGTTATCTGGCAGGCAGCCTGGGTCCGGAAGGCACTCGCGTCAACGCGGTATCGGCCGGTCCGATCCGTACGTTGGCGGCTTCGGGTATCAAGAACTTCCGCAAGATGCTGGCCGCAAACGAGGCGCAAACTCCGCTGCGTCGTAACGTGACCATTGATGAAGTCGGCAACGCTGGCGCGTTCCTGTGTTCGGACCTGGCGTCCGGCATCAGCGGCGAAATCATGTACGTGGACGGTGGTTTCAACACTACCGCTATGGGCAATATCGAAGAGTAATCTTCGAGTACGCCTGTGAGAAAGCCCGCAGCTTGTGAGAGTTGCGGGCTTTTTTTGTGGGCGTTTGGTTGCTCATGTGTACATATCCGTTATTGCGGTAATGGCTGGTATTGGTTGCGCTTTTACAGCGCGTCACTTTTGATAGATCCGGAAGCCTGCCCAGACAAAAGTAACCAAAAACGCTCTTGCCCCATCACTCGGCACCTCGCTGGCGCTCGGTGTACCCGCCCGCAGATCCTGAACCGTGGGCCGCCGCAACGGGCCATCCATGGCCCAATGCGGCTAACCCGGCGTCCTGCCACTCTTCAACTCAAGAGCGCTCCACGCTTCAGAATCTGCGTTCGGCCAGCGTGATTTAACGGGGCGCCTCAGATCAAGATCAAAAGCGCGGCGGCCTGAGAGCCGACCTGGTTTATGAGCTTTCCGGGCATCTGTAGGAGCTGCCGAAGGCTGCGATGCATTGTGTCAGACGACGTATGCGTTGGCCGTGGTAACGTCTCGCGAACAAGTTCGCTCCTACCGGTCCGTGGTGAAACCGCTGCTTTTGATTTTGATCTTAAGCGCCCCGTTAAACCACGCCGGCCGTAATTCGATATTGCTGCGTGGGGGCTCTTGTTAAATGAAGAGGCGGCAGGAATGCCGGTTTAGCCGCCTCAGGCCATGGATGGCCGGTGGTGGCGGCCCCACGCAGCAATGTCGGATTACGGGCATGCCGAGCCTAAGCGAGGCACCAAGTGGTGGGGCAAGAGCCTTTTGGTTACTTTTGGCTGGGCCGGCTTCCGGAACCAAAAGTGACGCGCCGTAAGGGCGCAACCAATAGAAGCCGTTACCTAAATAACGGATATGTACACAAATCAGGCCTCACCCTCAGCCTGATTCCTCTCCCCCATCTTCTTGCTACGCTTCTCCAGCACCAGATAAACCACCACAGCAATCGTCAACGGCAGCAGAAAGTAAATCGCCCGGTAGCCAATCAGCGCCGCTAGCAACGTGCCCTTGGAGAACTCATCCTGCAGCAAGGTCATGAAGACCGTCTCCAGCACCCCAAGCCCGGCCGGAATATGCGTGATGACACCGGCAATGCTACTGATCAGCAACACCCCGAGAATGGCTGGATAAAATGCTTTGTCCGGCAACAACGTATAAATCACCAACGCCATCAACGACCAGTTCAGCGCGCCAAGACTGGCCTGTAACAGCGCCTGCTTCATGGAAGGCAGCGTGATTTCCTGCTTGCGAATCGTCCAAGAACGACGCTTGGAAAACCGGCAAGCCAGCAAATACGCACCCGACACCGCCAACAACGCAAAGCCAATCAGCCGTAGCGTTCCAGTCCCTACGGCCCAATCCTTTGGCAGCTCCAGGAAACCCATGGAGAACACGCCACCGGCCAGAATCATGTAACCCAGCCAGTTGGTAATCAGGCTCAGACTCAAGATACGAGTAATAGTCGGCACATCCAGCCCGAGTCGGGAATACAGGCGATAACGCAAGGCAATCCCGCCGACCCAGGAACTGAGGTTCAGGTTGAACGCATAACAGACAAACGCCACCGGCACGATCTGTTTGATCGCCAACTTGTGCCCGGTATAAAACCGCGCCAATACATCAAAACAGCAATACGTCAGGTAACTGCACAGCGCAATCACCACACCCAAAGCCAGGGTGCTCAGCTTGTAGGATTGCAATGCCTGCTTCACTTCCTGCCAGTCGAGGTTCTTGACCAGCAGGAACAACAACACCGGCACCGCAATGAAGAAGAACAGGTTGAAGGCACGCTTGGCCCACTTCCATTTGTTGCTTTGCTTCTCTTTTTCTTTTGGCTGATCCGAAGACGCCTCATAAGCCTGACTCATAGCGACTTCTCCTGATCCGATTGCAGGCTGGACTTCAATTGTTCTGTCACGCTGCTTTTCTCGTTTTCAACAACGCTGGCTTCAGGAATCACATCCGCAGCCCGCAACGGTTTGAGCCTCATGCCATGGGCCGGAAACAAGCCAGCGATGGCCGGGAAGTGACGCAGGAAGTGAAAACTCAGGAAGATCATCGGCGCACGCCACCACTGACCGCGTGCTGCGCCCCGCAGGCTCATCTCTTTACTGTGGGTAGCAGCGAGTCCGGTCAAATGCTCGTGCAGATGCTGGTTGAGCTGTTGGTCACGGATGAACAGGTTTACTTCAAGATTCAGCGCAAGGCTTAGCGGGTCCAGGTTGCTGGAGCCGACGGTGGACCATTCGCGGTCGATCAGCGCGACTTTGCCGTGCAGAGCGCGCTGGGTGTATTCGTGAATTTTGACCCCGTCACGCAATAAATAGGTGTACGTCAGACGCGAGCACACGCGCACGAACGGCATGTCCGGCTGGCCTTGCAGAATCAGCGTGACCTTGACGCCGCGCCGCGCCGCATTGCGTAACTCGCGCAGGAAGCGGTAGCTGGGGAAGAAGTAGGCATTGGCGATGGTGATCCGCTGTGTTGCATTGCGAATCGCCAACAAATACTGCTCTTCGATATCCGTGGTGTGCTCTTCGTTGTCACGTTCACACAAGAGCATTCGCGCACTGCCCGCGTGCTGGGTCGCTACCCGCAGCGCCGGGACTTTGGCTCGTACGGCCTCACTCAACAGGCGCAAGGCGGACTTGTGAATATCGCCGACGATAGGGCCGCGAACCAGAACTGCATAATCCTGTTTGGCGGTCAGACCGGTGTCGCTCATGTGATCAACGCTGTAGTTGATGCCACCAATGAAGGCCAGTTCACCGTCGATCACCACGACTTTGCGATGCAGACGCCGGAACAGGTTGGTGCGCATGCCCATCAGGCGCGGACGCGGATCGAACAGCTGAATATGCACACCCGCAGCCAGCATCCTGCCGACAAACGACTTGCTGAGATCCGAAGTACCGTAATCGTCGACGGTCACCACGACGTAAGCACCGTTGCTCGCCGCTTCAATTAGCGCTTGCTGCAGTGCTTCCCCGATCCGGTCTTCGAAAATGATGAAGGTTTCCAGCAGCACTTCTTTGCGCGCCGCGCGGATGCATTCGAAGACGCGGGTGAAATAGTCTTCGCCGTTGATCAGCAATTCAACCGAATTGCCCTCCTGCCACTGCCCGTGGTTATTCGCCTGATCACTCATAAGGTTAACTCCACTGCCAGCGGCGCATGATCTGAAAGGTGTGACCACGGACGATTGGACAAGACTTTGGGTCGATTGCTCGTGGCATTGCGTACATAAATGCGATCCAGCCGAAGTAACGGCCAGCGCGCGGGAAAGCTTTTAGCGGGAACACCGAAGTGCTTCACGAAAACCTCGTGCATCCCGGTGCCTTCCAGTGCGGCATCTGCGCGCTGACGCCAGTCGTTGAAATCGCCAGCTACGATCACCGGCTCACCTTCAGGTAACCGGGCCAGCAATTCGGCGAGCAGCTTCAGTTGCTGCAACCGATGATTTTCCCGCAGGCCCAGGTGCACGCAGATGGCATGCACGTGACCGTGATGGGGAACGTCCAGCACACAGTGCAGCAGGCCGCGCTCTTCCGTGCCATGGATCGAGATGTCGAGGTTCTCGTGGTAGCTGATCGGGTACTTGGACAGCAGTGCGTTGCCGTGGTGGCCGTGGGGATAGACCGCGTTGCGGCCATAGGCGAAATCGCCCCACATGCTGTCGGCAAGGAATTCGTATTGCGAAGTGGTTGGCCAATCCTTGACGCGCTGCGCATGATTTTGATGTTCGCCGTGCACTTCCTGCAAAAACACCACATCGGCGGACACCGAGCGCACCGCGTCCCGCAGCTCGGGCAAAATAAACCGGCGATTCAGAAAGCCGAATCCCATGTGCATGTTCATAGTCAGTACGTTCAGAGAAACGCTGGCGGATGTCGCCGTTCGCACGCCAACGGGCGTTGTGGCAGTGGTCAAAACTCAACTCCTTGCAGGTCGCCCGGCGCAACGTCCAGCCGTTTGGCGAGATCGAAGCGCTCCAGCAATTGACGGGCGTCATACGGCGCACGGACTTTAAGGTCGTTATCGAAGTAGCAGTAGATATCCCGGGACTTTCGTTTAGGAGTCGCAGACTTCCGGGGTTCAGCGATTACCACCTGCGCGTCGGACGGTTGCGAGCCTTTACGCCAGGCATCGATACGATCGCCCCAATGCTCGATGGCCTCGTCGGTATAGCCACTGGCGTAAAGCTTTTTATCGCCGTGCAGCCGCAGGTAGACAAAATCACTGGTCAGGTCTTCGATGTAAGGCCACTTGCCCGCAGTGTCCGCCATCACCAACGCTACCTTGTACTTGCGTAACAAGGTGATGAACTCGGGCACCTTGAAGCTTGCATGACGGATTTCTACCGCATGCCGCAGCCGACCGGTCTTGGGAAGATCCAGATAACCGGGTTTTTGCATTTTTTCGTCGCACTGCGCAGCGCAAAGCCTGGCCTGCTTCATGTCATGAGGCAGTAGCTTAAGGAAGTGTTCGAATTTTTCCGCATCGAATTTGAAGCTCGGCGGAAACTGCCAGAGGATCGGACCCAGTTTCTGTTTGAGCTGAAAAATACCCGACGCAAAGAAATTGGCGACAGGTTTTTCAACCTCATTCAAGCGCCGCACATGGGTAATGAAACGCGGGGCTTTGACACTGAATACAAAATCATCAGGCGTATCGGCATACCAGCGCGCATACAGCTCCGGCGATTGCAGGGCGTAAAACGACCCATTGATCTCGATACTGTTGACCGCACGCGAGGCGAACTTAAGCTCGTTTTTCTGCGTCAGCCCTTCTGGATAGAAGTCGCCCCGCCACGGGACGTAGCGCCAGCCGGAGATGCCAATGCGGATATCGCTCATGATGAGAGGCCCAGTGCAATGCGCGGCGCCTGAAAGCTGCGGACCTCCAGGCGCGATCCTGGCCGAGGTCCACGCCCGCTTTCAGGCATGAATGTTCACGTCATATGAAGCCTGGCACTGGCACAGGTTCCATACCGATTTGTCAGCTCATCCGCGCCTGACTGACCGAGTCCGCGAAGCTTTTGTATTTAAGGCCCAGTTCCGCCGCATAGTAGTGAACGTCTGGAAGTTCCATATTCGACATAGTGAAGCCGAGCAGTGCCTCCATGACTGCCATTTGTTCAGACTCGAAACTAACGCTGCCGTCAGCGCGTATGGCGCTGATGCCGTCCTGGCGCTGGCCGTTTTGATTGACCGTGATTGCATCGTTGCGCGACACACCATACGGCAGAGCCAGCAGCACCTGCCCCATTCCTACGCGAACCGGATAGCCGCCCGGCAGCCCGTTCGGACCGGGGACATGGGTGATGATTTCATGCTCGGCGTACAGATTCTCCAACAGACGAACCGCGGAGATTGCGTTGAAGAAATTGATATCCACCCCGCCCAGGCTGCGAAAATGTGTGCCTACCGCGTTAAAAATCGCTTCATCAGCAAACTCGCCAGTGCGGTCAAGGTTATCCACCCAATAGGTGAGTCGGTACTGCGTATCGGGGGCCATGCCCGTGCGCGCAACCTGCTGACATAGGCTTTGCTGCGCAACCAGTCGAACCCGAACGCTCTCAGGTGGACGCATGGCCATCCGGGCAATCGACAACCGAACACCGGGAATCATAGTGGCAATACCGCCAATCCCGGTGTCTGGCGCCATGCCCACCTTATCAAGCACCGCGTTGACGGCGTCAGGAAACGCCGCGTTGACGGTCACAACCTTTACCCCGGAATGTTTGATTGCCCGCATAAGTTCGTAGGCTGGCGCAAGATGCATGGGCAACCAGGGACCGAATCGGGCCTTGTCCAGTGCCTGATAGTGCTCCGTTGGTAATTGAGTCATCATCCGCCATGACAGCAACGAAGCACTGTTAAAAATGATGTCCGGGCGAACCCAATAAATAGTCCTGGCGTTCGCCTCTATATTACCTTCGGTCAGATCCATGACGAGGGGATGAGCGGTACACGTACCCCCCATCTGTAAACATCCCAACCGCAGAAGGTGACAAAGCCGGGTGACTTTTTCCAGATCACGACCGGCCACGTAGAAGATAAAATCATCTCTAGGCATTAACATCTTCAGGATCTGCAGGCACAGGTCGCCCCCGCCTACTAACATAAGCTTTTTCTTTTCCATTTCGGTATTCCCGCCTGGCAGAGGCCCCGGAACCTTTAGTCCGTACGTCGAAGTGCGTCTTACATCACAACAGGGGCTCTATCTCGCTCTCGTGATTGCGCTCTACAGCAAGTCAAAAGCCTTTAACGTTTTACCTGTCTGAACAGCGCCCCCCAATTGAGACCTCCAATCAACTTTATGGGCAACCAAACAGAATCCAAAGACATGTTTAGAGCCTTATAAAGACATTGGATAAGCCCACAAAGCCACTGCCCATTCGGGTGTAACATGACATTTACACCGCCCCCGGCTTTCGACCAGATACTGCCCTGCGAGCAGGTGTAAAGATGGATCCAGGATTAAACACTGTCAATTAACTAACCCGTCTTTAACAGCACTATTGGATATAACTAATCAGGTTTTAAATCCGAACATTCAAACTCAGCGCTCACCTCATGCGCCTGGGCGAGCGCTCATGATCCATGCTTCGGCGACGCAACCTGGTTTCGGGCATGGGTATTGCTGTAACGATATAAGCGACTCTCAGTCAAAAAAGTGTCCACAGTGCGGGCACTGACTGAACCGCCATTGCTGAGCAAGCGGGAGGATTAGCCGGTCGAAACACGACACGCCATAATCGGGCTGCGACCATTTGCATCTGTGCCTAGAATGCCAAAAGACATCAAGGGAAAACACCGTGAATACACCTTTAGCAGCACGTTATAGCTACAGAGCCCGTTGGCTTCACTGGGTTATGGCCGTCCTGATCGTGCTGGCCTATGCCCTGATCCTGAGCCGCACACAATTTGCCCGTGGTTCTGGCTTGCGAACTTTCGTAGTACAGAGCCACTTCTGGGTTGGCATCCTGGTGCTGACCCTCGCATTTTTCCGCGTTGCTGAGCGACGTCGTCATACACCACCGGATGTCACCCCACCGCTTGAAGGTTTTCTGCGACTCGCGGCAACCGCTTCTCACTACCTGCTGTATGCATTCCTGTTTGCGCAACCGCTGCTGGGGCTATTCACAGTGCTGATAGAAAAAGGCTCGCTGCCCGTTCCTTTGACGGATTTTCTGATCCCTTCGCCCTTCCCACTCTCCGAGCGCTTCGCCGAATCACTGGAAGACCTGCACAAATTGCTGGGGTCGATTTTTTACTACGTGATTGGCCTGCATGTCGTCGCCGCGATCTGGCATCACTTTGTACGCAAGGACAATACGCTCAAGCGGATGGTGTAAATCTCACTGATACCACGTAGGTGTGCGGCAAACGGAGATCCCGTAGGAATGCCTTACATTCAGGCAGCCATACGTAGTTGATAAGAGCAAGGGCCGCTCAAGGTATGATCGCCAACACTCACCGTTACTGCCTCCCTGATATCAAGGACGTTCCATGCAAAACCGCTTGCTGACTTCCCTGGCTATTGCCGTGTGTGCATCGACTTCCTCCCTGGCCAATGCCAGCAGTGATGACGCTTGCTATCCGACCTGGTCGATACTCAGCGAACAACTGGACACTTGCAGCAGCTTGCCTTTCCTGAGCCCAGGCAATGACAGCTCGGTGAATCTGCGGCTGTTACTGGCCAATGCCGGTAAGTTGCAACTGAGCCCCGCGGCACTGAACAAGGATGACCTGGCGGAAGGTTACGGCGAAGTACCGTTTGCTCATTACCGTCTGATGCCTGTGCCTGACGACGTCGATGAAGAGGTTGGCAAAGAAGGTCACACACTCGGCCTGAATGAAATGCTTGCCACGCTAGGTATCAAGCGCGAACCCGCAGAGGTGGCCGGTGATATGTTGGTGGACGGCGAAGGCAGCCGCTGTCGCAGCAACAATGAAACCACCGCCACGGACTTTGTTCGCGAATTGACCGGAACGCCTGAACTCTCCCCGGCCGAACGCGCTGCTCTGGCCAATAGCCGGATGCAGATGCTCCCGGCCTGCGGGTGGGAACCCGAGCAACTGATCAGTTTGTTACCCGGCGAAATAGTCTCGACCACAGGCAAAGCTTTCGTCACCTATCTGCAAGCGGCGGCCGACTTCTACAGCGGACGCTTCGTCGAAGCGAGCAAAGGCTTTACCTTACTGGCCGATAATCCAAACGAGTGGCTGAAAGACACGGCGCTGTACATGATTGGCCGAACCGAGCTGAATCTGGCTCAGGAAAAGGCCTTCGAGTACGGTGAACTGAGGCCGGAACGCGTCGATCTGGCCGCAGCCAGACGTGCCGAAAGCGCCTTCAGGAACTACGTCGATAATTACCCCTATGGCGTGTACTCCAACACCGCCACTGGCTTGTTGCGCCGGGTGCATTGGCTGACCCGGGACAACGACAAGCTTGCCGCTGATTATGAAGCGCAGTTGCTGGCCCCGAGCGGAAACCGCCCGGCTTACGAAGCTCTGGTTCGCGAAGCTGATCTCAAGTTGATCACGCCGAACACAACCGCGGTCAAGTCGCCCATGATCGCAGCCGTCAACGACCTTATGCGGATGCGTGAAGGATCCGACAAAACGCTGAGCAAAGCCGGTCTGATGGCGCAAAAGGACACGTTCGCCGAACATCCTGAGCTCTTCAACTATTTGCAGGCCGCGTTTGCCCTGTACGTCGAGAACAATCCGGCCAGTGCCTTGCAACTGCTACCCAATGCCATTCCTGCCGAACTCCACTACCTGGCGTTCAGCCAACAGATGCTGCGTGGGTTGGCTCTGGAAGCCAATCAGGATTCGAAGGACGCACAGGCGCTGTGGCTGCAATTAATGCCTCTGGCCAAATTGCCACTGCAACATGAACAATTGCAGTTAGCACTGGCCATGAGCTACGAGCGCGACGAACAACTGGCCAGGGTCTTCGCCGCTGACTCGCCGATCAAAGCCGAAAAGGTGCGTTACATCCTGCTCAGTAAAGCTGCTGATGCGGACCTGTTGCGTCAACAGGTCATTCAGGGTGCGAGCGATACCGAGCGTAATACCGCGCTGTTTGTTTTGCTCTACAAGGACCTGATGCGCAGTCAGTTCGCCGCGTTCGGCGAGGATCTCAAACAATTACCAGAAATCCCCTCAGCAGAAAAACTTAGCTATAGCCTTGGCTATGTCTACGATCAGGGGCAGGCTCTGACGCTGTTTCGCTGGCAAGGCGACAAGGCCGAATCCGGCTACGTCTGCCCGAGTATTGCGGACACCGCCGCGACGTTGGACAAAGATGCGAAGAATCCCCGGAGCCTGAATTGCATGGGCGAATTCATCCTGCGCAACAGTCTGGACAGCATGCCGCTGGACGAAGCGCGCAGCGCCGACGTCCTCGGCGGCACAGCCCCCGGTTTTGCCGGGCAGGTATTCTCCAGGCACAGCGCGTATCAAACCGTTATCGCCAATCCAAAAGCCGACCACGAAGACAAAGCCTACGCACTGTTTCGTGCCATCAACTGCTACGCCCCGTCGGGCAACAATGGTTGTGGCGGTAAAACAGTAGAGCCCTCAGTACGCAAGGCGTGGTTCAAAAAGCTCAAGGGTGGATTTGCCGATACACGCTGGGGTAAAACCCTTCAGTACTACTGGTAACCCGGGATGCGCGGCTGGCTGATATTGCTGTGCCTGTTACAGCTGAGCCCGGCCAGCGCGGCGGTGAAAGCAGAGGCTTATGATGCCTTCTGGCTGTGGGGCGGCGTCGCGGCACAGCCGGTGCTGGGTACGGCGAAAACCCTTTACCTTTTGCAAGGCCAGATCAGCAGTTCGCGCAGTGAACAGCATCGTCGGGTCAACTTAGTGGCTCAAGGTATGCCAGTGACGAAGCTGCCTCAGCGCGAAGTCTGGATCGTCTATCGCGCTCATACCCTACGCTGGCCTGAAGCGGTCTATAGCCAACTGTTTGGCCAGATAAAACGCTGGCGTCAGGCGGGTAACCAAGTGGAAGGTATCCAGATCGACTTCGATGCCCGCACTCGCTATCTCGACGAATACCTGGCATTCCTGCGCGACCTTCGCCAACGTCTGCCCGCCGACTATCGCCTGAGCATCACCGGCCTGCTGGATTGGAGTAGCCATGCAGACGCTTCCGTTATCGGCGAACTCAAAGGCGTGGTCGATGAAGTGGTGGTGCAAACCTATCAGGGCCGCCACAGCATTCCGGACTACAGTGCTTACCTGCCCCGAATCAGTCGGCTGGGTTTGCCGTTTAAAATAGGGCTGATTCAGGGCGGAGTATGGCAAGCGCCTGACTATCTGCAAGACAACCCATGGTTCAAGGGTTATGTGGTGTTTTTGCAGAACCCCTGATCATTGATCCTGGATCCCGTGTTGCTCATTCGCTTACAGCCTCGCGGCTAAAGCCGCTCCTACGGACCTCATATATTTATAGGAGTGGCTTTAGCCGGGCGGACTTATTGCCTGATGCGCTTAGTCCGGCGGACGAGCCGGTCTTACACGTACTTCAGTATTTCTTCGCTGGCGACGACGGTGGCGTATTCCCCGTGCAGATTGCCAAGCGACATGGCATGCACGTCTTCAGCAGTACGTGGCGTATCAAAGAAATCGTTCTTGTCGAAGGTAAAACAACCGTCATGGGGCACGATCACCTCAAACCCCAGATTGCCACCGGTGCGAGCAGTGGATTCCACTGAATTGTTGGTGACAACACCAACGATAACGACCTGAGTGATGGAATCGTCTTTTAACCACTGCGCCAAGGGCAAATTGCAGAACGCATCAGGCACCTGTTTGCGCAATTCACGCTCACCGTCCAAAGGCAAAAAGGCGGGCTGATATTCAACTCCGGACTGCTCTGGCCAAAACACGGATTCCGGTTCTCGTGAAAAATGCCGGATGTGGATCACAGGCCTTTGGGAATAACGCCAGGCCTAGAGCAGCGCGAGCATTTGCCCTTCAGCCTGAGGATTATTGCGGCGGCCCAATTTGGGATGCTGAATGCCTTGTTGCATATCGATGATCAGTAGCGCGGCGTTAGCGTGAATATCCATTGAGTTGGCTCTATAAAAAACTTCTAGACCGCACTGAACGCTGCGGGCAGACCCTGCTCGGCGAACTGCTCGAGTACAAAATCCACGAATGCCCGAGTCTTGCCAGGCAACAATTTGTGCTCCGTGTAATAGAGCGAAATATTACCGTCGTCAACGTACCAATCGGGCAATACACGGACAAGTTGACCGCTGCGTAAATACGGCACGGCAAACGGCATACTGACCAACGCGATGCCCAGTCCCTGCTCGGCAGCAGAACACGCAGCCTCTGAATCACTCATGGTCATGCGCGGCTTCAGGTCAAGGGCGCTGTACCGATGATCGCGGCTGGTCAGCGGCCAGGAGCGAATTCGTCCCGTCTGCGGCGAGCGGATCAGAATTCCTGGATGGATCTGCAGATCCTCGGGCTGATCAATAACCGGCTGCCCGGCCAGATAACCCGGCGATGCCACGAGCACCCGGTGCGCAGGCGCCAACTTGCGCGCCACAACTCCTTGAGGCAGATCAAAGCCGCCGCCTATGGCTGCGTCAAATCCCTGCCCGATCAAGTCCACCTGTCGGTTATCGAAATGCCAATCCGGCGTGATAGCCGGGTAACGGCGCAGAAACTCGGCCAGCAGCGGCACGATGTAAAGCCGTCCGAAGATCGTCCCCATGCTGACTTTAAGCGTGCCAGTCGGTTGCCCTTCTGCACTGGCGAGATTGGCAACGGCATTTTGAATGGTGGTGAAACTGGCAGCGACTTCCGTCAGAAAACGTTGCCCGGCTTCTGTCAGTGTGAGACTGCGGGTACTACGCTGAAACAGGCGCACCCCCAATCGCGCTTCCAGCCTGGCGACACTTTTACCCACGGCCGCAGGCGTCAGGCTTAGACGCCGTGCCGCTTCGGCAAAGCTGCCCACCTCCGCGCTGCGCACAAAGCATTCGATGCTGCTCAAGTTTTCCATCAGCTGGATTCTAAACTTTTGGTTTACACAGACTATCGCAATTACCGTCTACTCAGGATGCAATCTGCGCCGGATACTGGCTCCCATCAACTCACCTACCCACTGCTCAGGAGAAACTCATGACTCAGCACACACCACTCAGCGGCAAAATAGCGCTCGTTCAAGGTGGCTCACGGGGCATCGGCGCAGCCATCGTCAAACGTCTGATCGAAGAAGGCGCGTCAGTCGCTTTTACCTACGTCAGCTCCGAAGCCAAGGCACTGGAGTTGCAGGACAGCATCACTGGCAATGGCGGCAAGGCCTTGGCAATCAAAGCCGACAGCGCAGACGCAGAAGCCATTCGCAATGCAGTCGCCCTCACGGTTGAAAAATTCGGTCGCGTCGACATCCTGGTCAACAACGCAGGCGTACTCGCCGTCGGTCCGCTGGAAGAATTCAGTCTGGAAGATTTCGACCGCACCCTGGCTATCAACGTGCGCAGCGTATTCATTGCTTCCCAGGCCGCAGCGAAGCACATGGGCGATGGTGGTCGCATCATCAACATCGGCAGCACCAACGCCGATCGCATGCCCTTCGCCGGTGGCGGCGTGTACGCCATGAGCAAATCGGCACTGGTCGGGCTGACCAAAGGCCTCGCCCGGGACCTGGGCCCACGGGGCATCACCATCAACAACGTACAACCCGGCCCGGTCGACACCGACATGAACCCGGCAAGCGGCGACTTCGCCGAATCGCTGATCCCGCTGATGGCTATCGGGCGTTATGGCCACGCTGAAGAGATCGCCAGCTTCGTCGCCTACCTTGCGGGCCCGGAAGCGGGTTACATCACTGGTGCGAGTTTGACGATTGATGGTGGGTTTGGGGCTTGATGGATCGGCGGGCTATCGATTGAGGTGGCTTTGAAGGCAATGAATTAAAGACAAACAGCCAGAAACGAAAAACCCCTGACTTCTCAAGGAAGTCAGGGGTTTCGTTTGTAGCGAATTTGGCGGTGAAGGAGAGATTCGAACTCTCGATACAATTTCTTGTATACACACTTTCCAGGCGTGCTCCTTAAGCCACTCGGACACTTCACCGTATCTCGTCACACCGTTGGTCTGTCGAGGCGCGCTAATGTAGTCGAAAGCTTTTACGAACGCAAAGGTTTTTTCAGAATTTTCATGCGGTTAAGCAAATCCCCCTCTGCGCGCCTAGCGCCAACTCATGATCACAGGGTTTCAACCTATTACCGGTGCTGACCGAGGTGATTTCCTGTGGAGCATTGCTTTATATTCGAATCCTGCTCGGCGGAGATCGAAAGCGATGGCACATTCACCCCGGTATCAAATCTCGGAATCCGTACGCAATATTGAAACAGAGGTGGGCAAGCTGCTGGACCTGGTTGTCATGCTCAAGGAGGCTGGCGACGAAGGATTGTCAGGGAACGTGGCGCTCCAGGCGCACAAACTGTTGGAGGCTGCAGTGGCGCTGAGGATGGCGATGGCGGGTTGATGGCCGCAGACCAATTACACATGACAGACCCGGTGGCACTGGCAGCTCATCCCCCAATCACGCACAATCCCCTTCCCGTCGCTTTGGCGCGTTGCGCTGGAGATGATCGACTTGGCTGCAAACCTGCCGGAGAACCCGATGAATCTGCTCGAATGGAACGACGTTACTCAAGCCAAATACCTTGAGACCAACCCTCTTCTGCGCGATGAAATCCAGGGCCTGAGCGCCAAGGATCAGCAAGATCAGATCAAATGGGCTTTTGAAGATGAAGCAGAAGCACAAGGCATCGAGCCTTGGGAGCTGGCAGCGCAATTGATCGCTGAAACCCCTGAGGAACTCAAGGCCATGCGCCTTGACACCCATCGGCAGGTAGCCGAGGCGCTGGGCATGGACTGGGCCGAATATTGCGAGCTGAACGACATTCAGGAGTAACGCACTGATGAGCACATCGTCCGAAGCAGGGGCTGCCGTTTACTCGCCCCTGACGCTGAAGCTTTATGACGCGTGGGTGCTTGGGATTTCCAACCAGTTCGCCTGGCACTGCCCTACCCGGCAGGTGTTACAGCCATTCTTCGACCGTCACGTGGGCGCACGCCATCTGGATGTGGGTGCCGGCACCGGTTATTACCTGGCAAACGCCCGCCTGCCAGACACCACTCATGTCACCTTGCTGGACCTGAACCCCAGTAGCCTTCAAGCCGCCAAAGACCGCTTCGGTCGCGCTGACACGCAAGTCCTGCAGCATGACGTGTTCAAGCCGCTGGATGCCTCGCAGCATGGCCGCTATGACTCTATCTCGCTGTTCTATCTGTTGCATTGCCTGCCGGGCACCATGGCTGACAAAGCCCAGGTGTTCGCCAGCCTCAAGCCCTGCCTGAAAGACAACGGGGTGTTGTTCGGCGCCACCATCCTCGGAGATGCGGCCGGGCACAATGGCTTTGGCCGCAAGCTGATGGACATTTACAACAAGAAAGGGATTTTCGGTAATCGCAGCGATACGGTGGCCGGTCTGCGCAGTGCCCTTGACCAGCACTTCGCTCAGGTGAGTATTGAGGTGGTGGGAAAAGTGGCGCTGTTCAGTGCTCGATCAGCGATTCTGTAAGCTGCCACTGACACCAGACGATCAAAGAAAAGCTGACTCGGTAGTCATCGCTTTACCTGCCCCTTGCGGGTGGGTAACGTCTGCTCACGTCAATAACAAGGAACATTGCCATGAGTGATTTGATCTCTTACCAACTGGAAGATGGCATCGCCACCCTGACGCTGAGCAACGGCAAGGTCAACGCTATTTCTCCTGAGGTAGTGGCCGCTTTCAACAGTGCGCTCGATCAAGCCGTGAAAGATCGCGCGGTGGTGATCATCACCGGCCAGCCCGGAATTCTTTCCGGTGGCTATGACCTGAAAGTCATGACGTCGAGCGCCGAAGCTGCCATCAATCTGGTCAAGGAGGGCTCGACGCTGGCCCGACGCATGCTGGCCCACCCCTTCCCCATCGTGATCGCCTGCCCCGGTCATGCAGTCGCCAAAGGCGCTTTCCTGCTGCTGTCTGCTGATTATCGGATCGGTGTCGAAGGGCCATTCAGCATTGGTTTGAATGAAGTGCAGATAGGCATGACCATGCACCACGTCGGCATTGAGCTGGCCAGGGATCGCTTACGCAAATCGGCTTTCCATCGCTCGGTCATCAACGGTGAAATGTTCGATCCGAAAGGTGCGATGGACGCAGGGTTCCTCGACAAGCTGGTCAGCGTCGAAGAGCTGACTGAAGCTGCACGCACAGCAGCGCTGCAATTGAAAAAGATCAACATGAATGCTCACAAGCACACCAAACTGAAAGTGCGCAAAACGCTGCTGGAAACCCTGGATGCGGCTATTGAAGCCGATCAGCAGCATTCGCTGAGCTGACTTCAATCGCCTGTCGAAACAGGCGTGGGAGAGCCCGCGAACTCGGCGGGTTTTGCCGACTCTTATTCGTGAGCCCGCTGCCGGGCATCCCCCGCCACTCTCAGGATGCAAAACCAAAATGGGTCGAGTCGTTGCCGCTGCGGTATACAGTGCAGGCAAGAAAGTCAGCAATATCAGCCTCGAAGAAGGCGCAGCCTGGGCTGCAAAACCGGGTCATTTTGTATGGATCGGTCTTGAGCAACCAACTGCAGCCGAGCTGTCCAGCCTCAAGGAGCAGTTCAAACTGCATGAGCTGGCCCTTGAAGACGCCCTCGAAGTACACAGCCGCCCCAAACTGGAAACCTTCGGTGACGCACTGTTTATCGTCACGTACGCACCGGTCCGAGAGAACGGCAAACTGGAGTTCGTTGAAACTCATATCTTCGCCGGCAAGGGTTACATCATCACCTCGCGCAATGGTCACTCCAAATCCTATGGACTGGTGCGCCAACGCTGTGAAGCGCGGCCGCTGCTGCTGGAGCATGGCGAAGACTTCGTGCTCTACGCTTTGCTGGATTTCGTCACTGAAAACTATCAGCCGGTCACCGAAGCCATCCATTGCGAGCTGGAAGAGCTGGAACACAGCGTGCTGACGGGGGCATTGAAAGAGAGCGACATCCAGCGCATCCATAGTCTACGTCGCGACCTGTTGCGCCTGTGGCGATACGTAGCGCCGATGGTGGAAGTGGGTGAAGAGCTGCAGAAACTCAGCTTCCCTTTCATCGACAAGAACATGCGGCCTTACTTCCGAGATGTGGAGATTCACGTCAAACGGCAGATGGAAGATCTGGGCAACCTGCGTGATATCGCCAGCCAGACCATTGAAATCGGCCTGCTGCTGGAGTCTTCACGTCAAAGCATCGTGCAACGCAAGTTTGCTGCCTATGCGGCGATCCTTGCAGTGCCTACAGCCATCGCGGGCATTTACGGCATGAACTTCGAGAACATGCCGGAGCTGACCTGGCACTATGGGTATTACGTGGTGCTGGGCACGATCGTGACGGTATGTGGCGGGCTGTTCGCGAGCTTCAAGCGTTCAGGTTGGCTTTGAAAACCTTTGTACGACATGAGACGTGGGACCGGATTTATCCGGGAAAGGGGCGGCACACCCACTGCATCTTCATCGTCTGTACTGCCGCTTTCCCGGCTGAAGCCGGTCCCACGACAACTCGCAAAATCCGGAACCTGCGCAACCCTGTGGGACCGGCTTTAGCCGGGAAAGGGCCGGTGCATCCACTGCATCTTCTTCGTCTGTACTGCCGCCTTCCCGGCTGAAGCCGGTCCCACGACAACTCGCAAAATCCGGAACCTGCGCAATCCTGTGGGACCGGATTTATCCGGGAAAGGGCCGGTGCATCCACTGCATCTTCTTCGTCTGTACTGCCGCTTTCCCGGCTGAAGCCGGTCCCACGACAACTCGCAAAATCCGGACCTGCGCAATCCTGTGGGACCGGCTTTAGCCGGGAAAGGGCCGGTGCATCCACTGCATCTTCGTCGTCTGTACTGCCGCTTTCCCGGCTGAAGCCGGTCCCACGACAACTCGCAAAATCCGGAACCTGCGCAATCCTGTGGGACCGGCTTTAGCCGGGAAAGGGCCGGTGCATCCACTGCATATTCATCGTTTGTGCCGCGGCATTCCCGGCTGAAGCCGGTCCCACGTCAGCATTTGCCTCGCTAGCGTGTTATCACGTCTCAAACAGCAGCTTTATGCTGCACGAACCGCATCATCCATTCGGCTACGGTCTGGCCGTGATGGTCGTGGTCGAGGCTGGCGATACCGGTCTGGTAAACCTTCTCGCCCAGACAGGCCTGGCGGATATCCAGCAACGTGCGTGAGTAGTCGTGAATGAATTCAGGATGCCCCTGGAAGCACAACACCTGATCATTGATGTGGTACGCCGCAAACGGGCAGAACTCGCTTGAAGCAATGACCGTGGCATTTTCCGGTAGCGCAGTGACCTGGTCCTGGTGACTGATCAGCAGGGTCAGTTTGTCCATGGCCGGGGTCATCCATGGCGTGGCAGGTGCCAGCTCGTAGTGGTGGATACCGACGCCCCAGCCTTTGCTCGCCCGTTCACTTTTACCACCCAGCAGCAGCGCCAGTAACTGGTGACCGAAGCAGATACCGAGCAGCTTGTCGCCGCGCTGGTACAGCTCCAGCAAATAGACTTTCAGGGTTTGAATCCACGGATCAGTGCCAAACGAGTCAGCTTTGCTGCCAGTCACCAGATACGCGTCAAAGCGCTCGCCTTCCGGTGGGTATACGCCCTGCATCACGTTGTAAACCTCGAACTCGGCGGCAATTGGTTGCCGTGCGAACAGACGTTCGAACATCCGCCCGTACCCCTGATATTGATCCACCAGCTCAGGGCGAAGAACGTCGGTTTCCAGAATGCAGATGCGTAGCGGCATAAAAAGTACCTGAAGCGGTCAAGGCGATAGTGCATGGCTCCAAGCCTGCCTTGAACGGGTAGGCCAAGGCAAGCGCCCGTTGCCGGATCTGTACGTCATTACCTGAACCACCGCTGTACCACCTGCATTTTTAGCAACCAGTCTTTTGAGAGATTGGTACAACAGTAATGACCGACGTAGGAATATTCCGACACCGACGAACGGTAGGTTGGCGCTGTCCAGGCAAAAAAATGCCCGACCTGTCTAGCAAGGGAGCATGCGCCCGCTGACGGCGGTTCCTATAACCGGATATTCGCATTTGTTAACCATAGATACGAAATGGTTCTAAACAATCACCACCGAGGGCTCTAAGGTTAATTTTGTAGCAACAGTAGCGCGATAAAAATCATATGCGGCGCTCGGGTTGTCGGCGACTTTGCCGGACCGGTTGCTCAAGGAATCACCTTTGCCAGCTGCCCGAACATTCATCAACACATTCGGTGAGCTTTTGTCGCTCAGGAATAACAAAAAAAGGCATACAGCCATGTTCAAGCATTCGAAAGTACGTCAAGCCGGGCTTATTTTGTTCGCCACTACCCTTCTGTTGATCTTGCCGAATATGACCCGTTTATTTGGCTAAGAGACGTCGCCATTGAAACCGACGATTTCATCGCCCTATCTGGCGAGAATTTTCTGTGCCAATCTTCCTTCTTCAAAGAAAGGAGGCATTGGTGATGGGTAAATGGATAGCACTGGCACTCGCAGTATGTGCCGGCAGTGCCGCCGCAGGTGACGTCGAACAGGCTGTCGCCGTAGCGGCGCTCAAGGAAGGGAAACTGGCCGTCGATGTACGCAGCCAGACTGACTATGACGCGGGCACTGTTCTCAATGCAGTACGCGTTGAGGAAGCACGACTGGTCAATCAGATGAAGCAAGTGCTCAACGACCGCAATGTGGTGTTTGTGGTATTCAGCAGCAGCAACGAAAAAGCCAGCAAGGCTCAGGACAAACTGAACAGAGCCGGGTACTACAGCGTTATAAATGGCGGCAATTATGAAGAGTTGCACAACGCTCTTTATGACACCAGCGACGATCCTGCGGAGTAATGTTTTGCGCTTTTTTCTTTCTCTGGCTGCGCTGACACTGGCGCTAGCCCCTCAATTTCCCCTGCAAGCCGCAGAGTTGAAGATAGAACTACCCGATGAAGTCAAAATCTGGGAAACCCGTCAACTGCTCGCACACCCGCTGATTCAGACCATCAAGATCGGCGAGGATGTTGCCTACAAGCGCCCCATGAGCTACCAGGCCATTCCGCTGGCGGCGCTGCTTGAAGGCGTCACTGCACAGGATCACCTTCAAGCAGTCGCGACTGACGGCTTTGCTGCAGAAATATCCGCAGCACCGGTGATTCAGCCCAAAGGCGCAAAGGCCTGGCTCGCCATCGAAGACCCGTCTCATCCCTGGCCTGCTATCAACAACGGCACGCACAGCGCTGGCCCGTTCTATCTGGTGTGGACAGACCCCTCGGCCGATAATATTGGCCGCGAAGAATGGCCTTATGCGATGAGCACCCTGAAAGTGCTGGCGTCCGTGAGTGAACGATTTCCCGCGTTGCTACCCGACCGGAAACTGGCGGCTGAAGATCCGATAAACAAAGGCTTCGCGCTGTTCCAGAAGAATTGTCTGGCCTGCCATCGCCTCAACGCTGCCGGGGATTCACAACTAGGCCCTGACCTGAACCAGCCTTACAGCCCTACTGAATACTTCAGCGCCGGATATCTGAGCCAATACATTCGTAACCCGCAAAGCCTGCGGGAGTGGCCGCAAGGCAAGATGCCTTCCATCCCGAAGGAGGTCTTGTCAGATACCGAACTGGATCAGGTGATTGCCTATCTGGAACACATGGCGGCGCGGCGCAAGGCGGGGGAATAACGATAAGCGCAGTGTGGGCCCGGCACGCCTCGCGAACAAGTTCGCTCCTACCGGTTCAGCACCGTGTCAGGTAGGAGGCAACTTGTTGGCGAGTGGGCTTGATCATGGCGCCTGGGCATCAATGGCTGATGAGCCCCCTTTCAATCACTGATGCTGCGCCTGCATCATGACCTTCGGTGCGCCAACCATCGGCGAGACCAGTACCTTGGCGTGCATCTGCTCACTACCACCGCCGCGGCGCATACCGCGTACCGGGCAGGCATCCAGGTAATCCAGACCTACCGCCAGTTTCAGATGACGCTCCGGGATCGCCAACCGATTGGTCACATCAAAACTGTACCAGGCGTCGTCAATCCACGCTTCAGCCCAGGCATGGCTGGCCAGATGTTCGCTGTCTTCGCTGTACAGATAACCGGACACATACCGCGACGGAATTCCGAGGCTGCGTGTGCAGGCGAGAAACGCATGGGTGTGGTCCTGACAAACACCGGAACGGCCCGCAAAGGCCTGCGCGGCGCATGTATCGACCTCGGTAGAACCCGGCGTGTAAGTGATGTACTGATTCAACGCGTGCATCAGATCAATCAATGCCGTGCGGTCCTTGCGCGTTTTGCATTGCTGATCGGCAAACGCCCGAATGGCCTCATCAGGCTCGGTCAGACGGGTGAAACGCAGAAACGGCAGCGGTGACTGACTTTCATGTTCGGCTTCACGCTTCTCGTCGATTTCAACCTGGCCACGTGCGCCGATGATGATCGCCTCATGAGGCTCATCCATGCTCAACACATGCAGAATGTTGCCGAACGGATCGATCTGCGCGCGCACCGGGCGCGGCAGGGTCAATTGCCAACTAAGCACTTGCTGGCGCTCGCTGTCGTGTGGCGTCAGACGTAAATACTGGATGCTCGCGCGGACCTGATCCTCATAGTGATAGGTGGTCTCGTGGCTAATTGAGAGTCTCATGCAGCCTCCAGGTAAGAAGTGTGAATGGCGTTACCCAATTGGGCCAGCAGCGGGATGAATTCGTTCAACCACTCGTGCAAGCCCTCCTCCAGTATTTCGTCGATCCCGGTGTAGCGCAGACGTGCATCCAGCTCAGCTGCCAGACGTTGCGCAGGGCGGCCATTGGCACCCGGCAGGCTGGCAAGGATCTGATCCAGCTCTTCAAGACAGGCACTCAGCGAACGGGGCACGTCGGGGCGTAACAAAAGCAGTTCTGCAACATGCCTCGCGCCTGGCGCATCGCGATACAGCTCCGTGTAGGCTTCGAAGGACGACAATGCCCTCAGCAGCGCGCTCCACTGGTAATAACCATGAGCCGAGCTGTCGGCGTCCACATTGGTGTCCGTGCCACGCAGTTCGAGCATTTCATAGCGAGCATCGAGCATGCGCATGGTGTTGTCGGCGCGCTCGATGAATATGCCCAGGCGAATGAAACGGAATGCGTCATGACGCATGATCGTGCCATATGTGGCACCACGGAACAGGTGTGAGCGCTCCTTGACCCACTCGCAGAAACGACTCATGCCGTAGCGGGTCAGGCCTTGTTCAGCGATGCCGCGAATCTCCAGCCAGGTGGAGTTGATGTTCTCCCACATGTCCGCGGTGATTCGACCGCGTACCGCGTGAGCACTGGCCCGTGCGGCCCCCAGACAGCTGTAAATACTGGCCGGGTTGCTCGCGTCCAGCGCGAAAAAATGCAGCAGGCGTTCGGCATGCAGCTCACCGTGACGCTCCAGATAATGATCCAGCGTGCCGGTGATCAGCAGTGGCATGGCCAGTTCATCAAGACCGTCACCACGCCCATCCTGAGGCATCAAAGACAACGAGTAGCTGACGTCCAGCATCCGGGCGAGGTTTTCTGCCCGCTCCAGATAACGCGACATCCAATATAAATCCGAGGCAGTTCTACTTAGCATTGGCAGGCATCCTTAATCCTCGACCACCCAGGTGTCTTTTGTTCCCCCACCTTGAGACGAGTTCACCACCAGCGAGCCTTCACGCAGCGCGACTCGGGTAAGACCGCCGGGTACGACGCGGGTTTCACGACCAGAAAGGACAAACGGGCGCAAATCGATGTGGCGCGGTGCGATGCCGTTCTCGACGAAGGTCGGACAGGTCGACAGGCACAACGTCGGTTGCGCGATGTAAGCATGCGGCTTGGCTTTGATACGCGCGCGGAACGACTCGATTTCCGCAGCCGTCGAAGCGGGCCCGACCAGCATGCCGTAACCGCCCGACCCTTGAGTTTCCTTGACCACCAGTTGCGGGAGATTGGCCAGCACATGGGACAAGTCAGCAGGCTTGCGGCATTGCCAGGTCGGCACGTTCTGCAGGATCGGTTCTTCATCCAGATAGAAACGGATCATGTCCGTGACATATGGATAAACCGATTTGTCGTCCGCGACACCGGTGCCAATTGCGTTTGCCAATACCACATTGCCGGAGCGATAGGCCGACAGCAAGCCTGGCACCCCCAGCATCGAGTCAGGGTTGAACGCCAATGGATCGAGGAACGCGTCGTCTAGACGACGGTAGATAACATCCACCGCTTTCGGTCCATCGGTGGTGCGCATGAACACGCGATCATCACGCACGAACAGGTCCGCACCTTCAACCAGCTCGACACCCATTTCCCGGGCGAGGAACGCATGTTCGAAGAACGCACTGTTGAAACGGCCCGGCGTGAGTACCACCACGCTCGGATTATCCAGCGGGCTGGAGCTCTTCAACGTGTCGAGGAGCAGATTCGGATAGTGATCAATAGGCGCAATGCGCTGCGCGGCGAACAGCTCGGGGAACAGACGCATCATCATCTTGCGGTCTTCGAGCATGTAACTCACGCCGCTCGGCGTGCGCAGGTTGTCTTCCAGCACGTAATACGTGCCGTCACCATCACGCACCAGGTCGACCCCGGAAATATGCGAATAGAGGTCGCGGTGCAGATTAAGGCCCTGCATCGCCAACTGATATTGCTCGTTGGCCAACACCTGTTCGGCGGGGATCACCCCTGCCTTGATAATCCGCTGCTCGTGATAGAGGTCGGCAAGGAACATGTTCAGCGCCTTGACGCGCTGAATACACCCACGCTCAACCACCCGCCACTCGCTGGCCGGAATGCTGCGTGGAATCGTGTCGAAAGGAATCAGGCGCTCGGTGCCCTGCTCATCACCATAGAGCGTGAACGTAATCCCGGCGCGATGAAACAATAGATCGGCTTCACGCCTGCGCTGAGCCAGAAGCTCAGGGGGCGTCTCACCCAGCCAACGGGCGAATTCCCGATAATGCGGGCGGACTATACCGCCAGCATCGTACATCTCATCATAAAAGGTGCGGATCATGCCGTACTCCTTGTCACCACGGACACCAAGGGCCTTCGCAAGGCCCGTGCCATCGGCATAAACGCTTAAATATCAACTGGTTACATAAAAATCGAAAGCCAACCGCACCATTCCTGTGCAAGAAGCTTCCCAACCAGTTCTCCTACGCCTCATTCGGAAGCGTTATTCAACTGCAAAAACTATGACCAGCATAGCCAGAGTTGATTTCACGAGACGATATCGTTTGTCGATAATCAGCGACATCCGAAACACACCGAATTTGTATGCCCCGTTTCAAGTCGCTGTCGAAAATACGAGCGCGCTGCCAGTACCGACTTCCAACCGGGCTGTCCTGACCGAACTTCCCTTTGTGCCACTCGCTGAGTGGCTTTTTTTTGTCTACCGAAAACTGAACAGATACACCGGTAGAGCCGAGATACTCTGTTTTGCGTTTAGAACATACAAACTAAAACCGGCCAATTCCCAGGCATTTGCCTGGTAATTGACCGGCGATTCACCCTGTCATAGCGCGTTTCATGCGTGTAGCCGCCGGATCTCCTGTCTCACTCCCCAGCCCTCGACCTCTCCGTCCAGCGGAGTAATCGCAGCCTGGAAATCCTGCTCGAAATCACCGATGCCGTCATAAGTCGCGTGCATGACTTTGCTCAATTGCAAGTGCCAGGCACCGTCATCCCGAACATTAATCTGAGTATTGAGAGATTCGCCACGGTACTGATCTGCAGCCTGCCTTGCCCGTTCCTCGTCCGGGAAAATGGCGTAGAACTCGATGGGATGGATACGTGCGAAGTCAAAACCGCTTTCTTTCATGCGGCGCAGCACGTTGCTGCTGATGTCCTCTTGATAGGCTGTGCTCATGAAACGTCCTCCTATTCAACGATAGATAGAGTTTCAACATTCCCTGCGCGCCGCTCGCGGCAGCGCCAATACACAGCAGATACTCTGCCATACGGGATCAAGCATGTAGCTGACAAGGCCGAGCCTGTTGCCAGACCGGCATCGACATGGAGAAAACGGGAGAAACGCTTCACCCGTCTCACTTGCAGAGTAACCCCATCATTGGTCTTCTGCCAATTCCCGGCGGGGCCATTTTTTCAATGCACTCAGAAAACCTCTTTGATCGAGATGATCTGCACAGCGTTGTGTTCTTTCAAAGACTTGGCCGTGGGCTCGGCTATGCGGCCGTCCAGGTCATTCATGTCCAGCTCGTCAGCGACCGGAACCAGAATGTGGCGAAGACGCTGGGCGGCCTTCTCCTCGCTGGGCAGCTCCTCGGATTCCATCACATGGCTCTGTTGCACACCGTCTTTGTCGAGATACGAAATGTTCCACTGTTTCATCAAGGTCTCCTCGGCAGCCGACAATGCGGCTTACGTGATCTTGACCTTTTGACGCGAGGATTCGTTCACAGGATTTGCAATCACGGCAGTGCGTCGGAACAACGGGCACGCGTGGTCTTGCTGGAGAAAAAGGTGGTGCAGTGGTTCAAGCATGATGCCTCGCGAACAAGTTCGCTCCTACCGGCTCAGCGCTGTTTCAGGTAGGAGGCAACTTGTTGGCGAGAGGGTTTTCACGCGGTGATCCAGGCCCAACACCTCGCGAACAAGTTCGCTCCTACCGGTTCAGCGCTGTTTCAGGTAGGAGGCA